>JARFXS010000126.1 GCA_029194465.1 Candidatus Nitrosocosmicus sp. | reverse complement strand
CAATTATAATTGGCAGCACTAGAACCTGGTCGAAATGGCAAAGCGGTAAGTCAATGGATATATGAACTAGCAAGGTCCGAGAAGATGAATTGAAATAATTGATATAGCCGATCACAATCTGCCACTATTAGATGAACCAATTCCACCTTTGATTGGCCAATATACAAAAGATCACACCGGAAACGATGGGCTTCTGAAAATCAAAACATTTGACGCATTTGTGTTTGTTACTGCTAGACCATAATCGCAAATTCCTGGTGCATAAAAACGCCGTTGATTTTTCTTCAAAGAATGGGAACAACAAGGTGGCGGGGTTTGTTAGTTATAAGTGCAGGAGGTGTAAGGGCGGTTGAGCACCATGTTTGGTTATGGCAGAGGTTAAGGTTGCGACTGTTCGAGCGAAGTATGTTTTCTTTATATACTGATTTTCTAAAAACTTTACAAGAGTTTAAACCCCATTCGATATGAACGGTCAATAACATGTTGAACGAAGTTATTGTTTGAAAACGCTCTAAAGCAGTTCGAATTAGTGAATCTTAAGCCATTCCCTACAAACACACCAAATAAGCCTGTTGAAATGAAACAGGTGTCTTATGTCATTTTCCTAATACCAGTTTCTATTAAAATTTTTTACCATTAGTATCAATAAAGTAATAATTTAATTTTTACAGATATTGAATTCTCTAGATTCTAGGAGGCTCCATTATTAGGACAGATGTTATCATTATTAATGGTTCTAACTTTTAGTTCTATCAATTGAAAAAATATATGATCCTTTCGTAATGAAACCATCATCTTTAGAAAAAGCTAACCATTTTATGGTATAATCGCCAGATATCAGTTTAGACTTATCCAATGAAACAGAAAGTGATTTATCAGACCCTGCTAATTTCAGATCATAGTTGTCTATCCTCTCGTTATTTAAATTCATAACCCGGATGCTGCTAGCTTTTAATTCAGGCCTCTCTGTAAAAGTAATAGCTACTTTATCGGGCAACGTTAGTATCGAATCAATTATTTGATGGGGTTTAGGTTCATAGGATAAAGGATTTGGGTGACCATAGATAGGTAAAAAGTGTATGCCATTAACTATACATAAAGATATGATAAACGATACCGCAATTGATAAACCTAAATTAATCCTATGCAATTCTTCTTGGTATAGCACTAACGCTTTCTTATTGTTTGACAAAGCCTTGTTACCTTTAACCATATATTATAAACGTATCTCATATTTATAAATATTGTTATCTCTTGTAAATAAACACCAAAAGCTTGCAATCAACCACCACCGATTATCTCAGCATGATGCTCCTGTATCATGTTCATAGATTAGGCTTTATTATTACGGTGAGTAATTTATTTAACGATATTCTTTTACCTCACTTATTACAAGTCTTGTGTTCACATGTTCTATCCTTATCTCTAGCTTTTCCACTGCTAAAATTTAAAAAAATTTGTGTCATTTGATGATATTGTTGATTTATTGTATATGCATTCCTATCATCATACTCAGTTGATAATAGATAATCAAAGCTAGTACGAAAAACATGTTATGACACAGGCTATTAAATGCTCAAATATTGATCATCCTTTATGGAAATCAAAAGTGGTTTAGTCGTACGGAAAAAGATATTTAATAATTTTATCTGTTTTATCCTTATTAGAAAAGTATTCATTCAAAGAGGAAAACAGATTAACTGTCATCATTTGATGACACTTGGTTTGCTCATCAAATGAAAGTTCCCTATAGCCATCACAATCAATTATAGCAACCTGTGTTTTTCCCCCTGTTTCTAGGTCCAATTGCTTCACTTCATTAATAATGTATACTGCTATTCCGACACTGTTTTCTGTGGATAAATCACCCAATTTCCTGTTTAGTGTGGAATAAAGTCTGTCTTGTTGTGTAAGAACTAGGCGTGCTAAAGTAGAACCAGAACCTATCGATACAAAATCATTATTAACCTTATATAGATAGGGGGATATTTCATTGTTTTTCCCAGTAGTTCCAAATCCCATTCGGTAGAGACAAGAATCACCGTTTTTTGGTTTTATAGCTACTAGTGAGACAGGAGTAAAAAACAATCTTGCTCCACTATATCCACATAGGAATGAATGGTTGTAGTTGTATATTCGATGCAAATTCGTCATAATACTATACATTTGGGTTCTAAATCCTGATTCTAATTCAATTTCGTTTTGTAAATTTTGCCTAAGTTCATCAACAAATAATTCTATATGTGAACTATCTCCAGAAGCACCTATACCTGCATGACTATTTATTTTGAAAACTTTTTTTATAGTGGTTTTGACTTTTGACGATGTGCCTTGGCTGTCACTTGCTAAAATAATTCCATCTTTAGACTTTATGGATATCACGGTAGTCATGGATTTTATTACATAACATGAATTGTGTTATATGGATTCCCTTGGCCCTCAATATGTTTTCTCACCCGATGGCTGGGTGTGTAATAACCATCAATATGATCTAAACCTCTTGTTTGGGTTAATTGGAAATTCAAAGGTTTTAGATATTATAGATAAATCATATGAACCTAAATAATTTTAGCTTTAGTAATTTTCGTATATTTTTACATTGAGGCTTTTGATAATACTCATTTGATAAAAGATAAACGACATAACAGAATCAAAAACAATCTTGACGTTTTTGTGGCTAGGTTGTCATTATCAAAAGATAAAGAGATGTTATTTGGAATGGTTTCAAAGGTTTATTACAAGCGGTACCAGGCCGTACAAACAAGGTCCGAAAGTGATACAGAACCACTACTATCAACACTTATGGCTACAATAATAATACCGAATTTAGAAATAAAAAGACTTGAACAAATCATATTGTGATATTGTTTTTGGTAGACCATGAGGATATTCTTTTCTTTCTACGAATATTATGGTAAAACAGAAATCTATATCTTTAATTTTAAGAATAAATCTTTATAGATTCTCATATCTATATTGTACAACCCTATAATTGAAGAGTTGTTACCCATATATTATAACACTATCTTATTATTTGGCAAAATCTATTTCAAAAATCAACAATAAAAAAATGAGTTGTTAACAACTGCCCTTTGACCAACCGACTTTATATCCCTTGGCTACTTCGCCAGTCCCTGGGTTGTATGCCAAACAATGGTTATGATCATACCAGCCTTGTTTACATCCTTCTATCCATGCTTTTGACTTTCCTTTTTCATCTGAACAATAATACGCAGCATTCGCACTTTCTATGTTCAGTAGCGATGGAGCCAAAGCCAGTGAAGCAGTGGCCAATATTATGGCAAACATATTTACTCTAATTTTCAATTTATTTGTAAATGATCCACCTTATATAAAAATATTATACAAATAGAATATATTCATAAAATTATTCTATGTTAACGAATAATAAGAATAAATTCTTAATCGCGCTTACACGAATGATTGTATGTCTACCGAATTACTTTTCGGGCTTCCAAATGAGTATGGATGATTCGGGACTCTATTACTCACCATACGTACGAATTCTACTGGAAATGAGTTAACCATAGAGTTTTGATTCTCGTGTTATTTGAAGATATCAAACATTAAAAATTTTTCAATATTATTCCTATCCATTCTAAAAGTCTTTTTTCATCACGGTCCAATGAATTCAGAAAACCTATGTATTTTTGATGATTTTAGCTTTTAATTTTGATTTGTCATGATTTTCATTAGCCTTTCGGTTGTTATATTTAGTAGTTTCATCACTATAGTGGGTGCTGTTAACTTAACGATACACCTATAGCTTGAAGATGCTCTATCTCAATTATGATCAGTAAGAGAAACAGAACATCTTCAGAGTACATTGGTTATGGTTTGTATTTGTATTTTCTTGGTTTATCGTTAAGAAACGTTGTCAAGGCATTGTCATATCTGCTTACAGTTAAGAGGAGTCATGTATCGATTTGGAAGTGGATTCAGAAATTTCATTATCAAAGGAAATCATCAACCAAAAAGAAACAGGTATCGGAATATATTGTAGACGAGACCATGTTAAAGGTTGGTTCAGAATTTATTTGGTTGTGGATTGCGATTGAGCCAGAAAACAGGCAAATCCTAGCACAAAATATAACTAAAGAAAGAAACATGCTTGTTGCTGAAAGGTTCATGTCTGATCTAGTAAAGATACACGGAAAACGTCCAGTATCTACAGATGGAGGTACGTGGTACCCGATGGCTTGTCAATTCCTTAAATTGAAACATCACATCCATTCCTCCTACGAGAAAAGCCTGATTGAAAGAAAGATGCAGTATATTAAAGACAGAACTGAATGCTTCGATGATTACTTCCCCTGTAGAAAAAAGAACTGCAAACTCAAGCACGTGCGGAACTGGTTAAATCTATTTGTCAATCGTCACAATGAAGAGATGATATATGCTTAAGTTAACAGTGCTGATAACTACTAGTGGATGTTTTACATACAACTATCCCTTAAATATGATATAAGATTACTGCAGGGAAATCTTTCAATCAGGGATAACATACGGTGATATTCTAATGAATTTTGAAT
>JARFXS010000125.1 GCA_029194465.1 Candidatus Nitrosocosmicus sp. | reverse complement strand
GTAAGTTTTTGTCTAAAACAAGATAAAATAATCATAACCAATATCGATACATTTATGGAAAAATTATCACTTTTAGTCTATTATCTTTAGAACCGGGGGTATATGAAATAAATATCGAGATAACGACTACAGATAAGGACAAGTCAGATTTACAAAAAGTATTAATGTGTCGAATTGATTATATATTAATAGCTGCAATCAGTCAGTCATCTATGAAGTAATACATCTATTTATTTATTGTCTCTTTTAAGCATCCTTTCAATTGGAAATTTCGCTTTTGTAAAATCATTCAAACGAAGTTGGGATCAATTATTACTATTATACCATCAAGATTCAATATATTAAAGTATTTGAAAATACAATGCATGCAGATCTAAGAGATATAGTATGATTGGAGGTGGATATTTTTGAAAAAGAGGCAAATTAACGGTTCCTTCGGAATGGCGAATGATAAGCCAATCTATGATGATCGAACCTATTGACGATATGGAAAAGTTAGAATCATTGTTACTACATTTAAAACAAATAATAACTGATAAAAGACTTACTACTATCCATAAAGGAGAAGTCGTTTAGATAGGTACTGTAGCATGGTATGTCATAGGACTTATTTGAAAATGTCTTTCCTATTTAGATGATGATATGACACCTGAGAATTTCAGATAAAGATAATCGGATTCTGGCCCGAAATAATTAAATCGGTTATGAATTTCAACTCATCAATAATCATCATTCTAAATTAGTTCCGACTACGGTGTTCGATGAGCATATGCGTTCACTTAGCTGAAAATGAAATGGTATCTGTTTCGCTAATTCTGTATTATTGAATTCATCTAAATTTCAATTTCGGTTCATCTTTACCTGTTTTAATCTGTGTTATTTGCATTAGCAGATTAAGCCCGATTTTTTGTAAAATTGTCACTAAATACCAACAGACTTATCGTAAACCATTATAAATGCAACTATAAAGGTTTGGTGAAAGGTTTTAAGGTTTACTACCTATGTAAACAAAAATTAGACATGTTATGCCGAATTTAAACACAATATTATTATAGGTATTACCATTATTAAATGGTGATTAGTCTTCTTGTTTTCTCATATCTTTTATACTTGTAACAATGACGATCTATCTAATCGAATGGAAATAAGGAAAAAAGTATATAACCGCAAATTTCCACAGGAGAAGAAGAGTGATGAAAACCTTCTACTCAATCCTCCTGCTAATTCACATATACTATTAATTTATGAAAATCAGTTTGATTTAGATAATGCAATATCGACTTTTATTAATGAAGGACTATTGCACAGCCAGATTTGTGTTCATTCGTCTGTCAATCTAGGCAATAAAGACTACTTAGAAAATTTTTCATTACAAATTACCAACTATAAAGAAAACCTAGAAAAGGGAAATTTGAAGATTGTAGATTTGGCATCTTATTATGTTAATGTGATGATCAACAATTTAGAACCATTTGATGCTTTAAAGGAAGAGATAGTTACAATTGCTGCTCGAGACAAAAATCGAATAGACAAGTATATACGGTTAACCGGTGATTGTGCAACATTGTTATTTAAGAATAAACATTTTGAAAATTGTATCTCAGTTGAAGAATGGCGTTACCAAAATCCATTGCAAGGTTCATACTTATGTCCCTACCCAAGGTCACTGTTGAAGAAGTTTCCGTTTAATGCCTATGTTTCTCGATTGGTCGATAACCACGATATTATCATAGACAGCAATGGAAAATTAATTCAGAGTATTTGAATATGTCAAATAAACAAAATACATCGTTATTATTTATTCTAGTTAGTCAAATCGATTAGCTAAAATTAGGAAATAAATATTCATTTAGTTATTACCTCTTAAAGGCACCTAACTACATACCAGGATATTTCAAACAGGATCTATTTGACAAAAGATTTGACGGTTCTCATTTGAAAACGATCCATCTATTGTGTCCTCTTGATTTCATTTTATTTGAAACAGGTGTTTGTAACCACCCATTATTACCATTTCATTATTGCTACCGAGCTTGTTTGTATATTCTAAATGACCTGAGTTATGTTCGTTTTTGCTCTTATTATTTGAAAAGCTTAAGACATCTATCAGGTTCTCATCAGGTTTACCCACAAACATCTGGACGCTTTTACATTTACTTGATAGTAATGGAAAAAAAGTAGATTATCCTATGTTACATCATGTGGAATTTTATCAATGAAAATATTAAAATTCTTTTCTTGCCATGTTTAATAAATAACAAATTTTTTCACAAACATATGATATTTGGGATGAGTTAAAACGATCTCATTATTTTGAAATTCTAAACTCATTATTCTATACGAAAGAGGACGTCAATATTCTGCAATTCTTCAAATCCTTTTCGTTTATTTTTTAATAGAGGTTCGAAATAGCTAAGCACTCCTAGATTAGATGTATAATTATCCGATTATCAGATAAATATCATTCAATATCAAGATCCAAAATTCCAAAATTATGTTCAAAATATATAGGATTGTACTGCTGCAATTATTATGCGGAAGAAAATTAATGTTGCAATTGCAGGTGTGGGTAATTGTGCCTCTGCATTTATCCAAGGGATACAATATTACGGATCTGATTACTCCGCTTCTAACAGTGATATTATAGGTCTTACTTCCTTTAATTTGGGCGGATATGAACCAAGCGATATAAATTTTGTAGCAGCATTTGATATTGCTGATACAAAAGTTGGTAAAGATTTGTCCGAATCTGTTTTTGCTACTCCTAATAATGCCATGAGTGTTGCAAATGTTCCACCTTTCGATGTTAAAGTAAATAAGGGGAATGTCTTAGATGGGTTTGGCAGACGTTATTCTGAAAAGGTAAAAATTTCTGATGCTCCTCAATCGGATGTTGCTTCTATTTTAAAAGATTCAAAGGCCGATATTCTAGTTAACTACCTGCCCGTTGGAAGTAGAGAAGCTACTAGATTTTATGCTGAAGAATGTTTAGAGTCAAAGGTTTGTTTTATAAATGCTATTCCTGTTTTTATCGCCTCTGATCCAAATTGGCAGAACCGCTTTATTGACAAAAACATTCCTTGCGCAGGGGATGATGTTATGAGTCAAATGGGTGCAACTGTTATACATAAAACCCTAGCCAGATTACTGGTTGATAGAGGGGTGTCTGTGGATGAAACCTTTCAATTGAATGTTGGAGGAGATATGGACTTTTATAATATGCTAGATGAAGACCGATTAGAAGATAAACGAATAAGCAAAACAGCTGCAGTTCAAGCCATGGTTCCGTATGATGTTCCTATGAGGATCGGCCCTTCTGATTACATCAATTTCCTTCAAAACGATAAAGTGTGCTACATTTACCTAAAAGGAAGAATTTTGGGAGCAGTTCCAATAGAACTAGATTTGAAATTGCGTGTTCCTGATGCATATAATAGCGCGGGTGTGATGATAGATGCAGTTAGAGGAGCCAAAATCGCACTAGATAGAAATATTTCTGGGCCATTAGAAAGTATTTCTGCGTATTGTTTTAAACATCCTCCTGTTCAAATGTCTTATTCTGCAGCCAAATCTAATTTTATCGATTTTATTAATGGGAAGAAAGATAAATAGGATCTCAAAGTTTTGCTCAGTAAAAAATGAATCATGAATTGAAGTTGTTTTATTCCTTATATGAATACCAGAAACTGATCGTCATCAGGGTTTGTCTATAACCTTTTGAATTGTATTTTTCATGTTTGTAATCAAGCCGAGACTCAGACATATCATCCTTGTTGTTACTAAACACACATACCTTGAATAGAGAACATTAAACACAGTAATAATAATGGCAGTATCTTGTGATACAGAATAATCACCACTTGATTGCCAATACTCAAAGATTCCAACATCTGGTCTCAGATGCAGAAGTATGCCACAAACAATCTAAATGAGTTCTAATAATGCTCGTGTTATTCGAAAAATACGTCGAATAGAGCACCTCAAAGTCTCAACTACTTGTCAGATCAAGTTTCTCATATCATGTTTTGTAAAGAATTTCATGTACATGCAACACAATTTTTTCAGCTTTATTAGTTTTTCAAGAACGGCGACAATATCATGTTCACTGAGCGTATTATCTAGGATCATCTCAATACCAGAGTACTAGGTAAGTAGAATAAATTTTATCTCAGGTCACGTTTCTTGAATATCTAAACAAGAACAATTTTGTCAATGCTCAGTATGATAAGGTCCACAATGACCAAAGAATATTTTTTGAAATTCTGACTAAAATGCTTAAAGTTAATTATTGGAATCCTAAAAGGGATGGATTCAAGACCAACTTCCATTTAGAATTTCCTATAGATTTGCAGGATCTTCATCATCCACCACTAAAACAGATATTTTATTTACATACATTAAATAGGTTTGTACCAATATATTAATTGTAATAGTATTCATAAGACGTGTGAATGCAAAATTAGCGATCAGTTAATACGACCTGTAACTGTCTATTTTATGACTAATTTAAGATATATTAGCA
>JARFXS010000124.1 GCA_029194465.1 Candidatus Nitrosocosmicus sp. | reverse complement strand
GTATTATTGTCCGATTTTATTAAAATTAAATTTCTCTATAATCTTTTGAAGTTGTCTTTGCATATCTTCCATCTCTTTACTTTGTTTTTCTTCTAGTGCTTTAATTCTTGCATCTTCTTCATTCTTTATTTCTTCAAATGCTTGTGGGGTTAATGGATAAGAGCACTTGCTACAGTATTTATTTTCTATCTGATTAACTAATTCACAACGTGGACAAATCATATTGGTAGGTTTTGGTTTTAAATCAGTGTCGATAACAATACCATTTTGTTCAAGTATCTTGTTTCGTAGCTCATCACCCATTCTATTTTTAATATATCGTCTTCCTTGTTGGGAATTCATTGACCATCTTACTTTTTTCTTTAAAGCGTACTCTGGTAAGTAATCGCTATCTGCTGTTATTGCTGAATGTCTAATACAGTAGGGATTCCATTTTTTAGTATTTAGAAAATATTCCAATCTTTCTTTTTCTCTCTGGTCAGTTATAGAACCACTTATCACTAATCTTTGGATTCTCTTTTTTAAATGTGACAAAATATCGTAGATATAGCCGGTATAAAATGGTAAACCATCTTTTAATGTACATATCAGCCTAGCTTCTGTATTATTTTTGTCTGGATGTTCATTAAGCCAATCCCGTAAATAAGGAAATGAGAAAGTTAGCAGGATTGGACCGCGTCCCGTTTTTGCTGTAAAAGGGATTTCACCTTCTCCATATTTTTCTTTTAATCTAATATGTTTAATTTTTAATAAAGTGACTTCATGAGGACGTGCATCCAGATCCCAAAGCAATGCTATGATGGCTTTATTTCTTCTAGAAAGTTCATACTTGATTATTATTTGTAATTCTTCTTTTTCCCAAATTTCATTACTCATATATAATTGTCTGTAATTCTTTTATCAAGTTCCTTCTTTATCTTTACAAATCCGGTGTAGTCAATATTCCGGACCTTTACTTTTTCATCATCAGAGTTATAGATCCATCGATAAAAGGTTCTAAGTTTTAACATGTAGTCGTTCCATGTTCCCAAGTATTTTTTTCCACATCATCGTTTTTTATCGCTGTGTTTGGTATGACAATAACTTCATGCTTTTCCTTAACATCTATAATGTTTTTATCTTCAAGATATCGAGCATAATAATAAGTGCCTTTAAATGTGTCATTTAGCTATTTACTATAACACCTTTTTTTTCTATAAGATAACCATGATAATTTATAATAATTTGAGAATTTTTTTATTTGGCAAACTGTTTAACATTTTCTGGATTTCTTCTTAATGTCATTCCCATATTTTCTTCTTAGATAAAAATTTGCGTAAATATTAAATATTATGTAATATACCACCGTAAAACGTGAAGATATAGTTCAGCATCGCCACCTCTTTTCCTATTGATCCTAATGCTCGACCATCTATCTACCAAAAGTTGATTGGCAAGAAACCGAGGAAGGAAGGAATTACATATATCGTAGATAAATTCCAAGGTTTGATAGTGCTAATTCAAGATAATTTCTCCGCTAATAGACATTGTAAAAATTTATGGTCCACTGCCCTCTTGATTTCAAACGATCAACATGGACCGGATAAATTTCTACCCATGAACATGACATATTGGTTTCCGTTGGAAGTAAATTAACAGAATATGCGTTGTTAGAAAAATCATTTGATAGATACATTGAAGATGCCTCAAAGCTTGGGTTTGACATTATCGAAATAGGTGAAAATAATATTGAATTATCCTAGAAAAAGCAGATTGCAGCCAAATTAAAATCTAAAGACTTGGTAGCACTATGGAAAGTAGGAAAGAAAAGATCAAGAAGACAACTTTCGTTTGATCAATTAATTACTAAAATTAATGAGGCAATAGAAGTAGGTTCAGAAAAAAATTCTCATGAAGGTAATCTGGGATATGCTGTAGGCATATACGACGAAGAGGAAATATTAAATGGAATATAGTTGGTGCGGTGACCTCGAAAATATCTCCAAATAAGATCATATTTGAAACTCCTTTGGAAATTCAACAGTCAGCAATGATTGCTGAATTTGGTCAAAGAAGTAAATCTTGGTGAGACAAATTTGGAGAACGTAATATCCATTGAATCGCAAAGAAAGGGATTCTTATCCAGAGCGAGTTATGGAATTTCAAGCATGAAAAAAATAGCCCAAGGTAGTCCAGCTACAAAGTTTATTTATTATATCATTCGCACTAGAAATTCTATGGAACAGAGCGAATTAAATTAATATTACTAATTTACCCCGTAGAACCGTTCAAACAGGGTTGGAGGAACTAAAAGACCAAGGACTAATAGTTGAAAAGACTAATCTAGATGACATAAGAAAGAAGATATATCATATAGTAAAGATGAATGGATATAAAATTAGAACAATCAATCTCATACATCTCTGTAACCGAATTCCTATTTGATGCTCCATGAAACACAAAAGGAAAGCCGGATGAATGTGAATTAATTAGATAAATGGTGATAACTGGAATTGCTTCAACATCCATATTTGTAAAGATCAGCAGGAATCTTTGACCTTTTGGGTCGAAAAGATAGGCTTTGAAGTTATATGTGATATCGAATTGGAATCAAACTTTAGATGGGTGGAAATTGCCCCAAGGTCATCGAATTCCTCGATCAATCTGTATCAAAATCTCTAATTTCTAAAAAATCTTAAACCAATGCCCGTGATAGTTTTTAGGACTGATGATATCTATAGTAAAATTTAACAATCTAAAAGCAAAAGGTGTTACTTTTTCTCGCAATCCTTTAAAGTCTATTCTAGGAATTCATGCGATGTTTAAGGATGTCGATGAAATGAATTTCTAATTCTAGAAAAGCACAAAAATTGACTTATCCGGTAATACATTGAAAAATGAAAATTTTTTGAACAATCATTCAAGGTCAATTGCAACATAGATAAAGTTTGGAAGTTTTATACTGATATTAAGCATTTAAAATAATTACCCGCCTGATCTGAAATTACAAATTATTGAAACCTCTAATAAACAAATTGTAGAAGGGCTCCAGAATGACCTTATCTGGGAGGTTAGTCCTTTATAAAAGCAAATGGAGTTCAACAATATCTTTGGTTGATATAACCAAACACATGATATAGATGAAATGTTCAAAGGACCATTCAAAAAATGGAAACATATACACTATTTTCAGACATTGGAAAAAATCAATCAGTTGTTACAGACAATATTGAATTCAATTACCTTTTTCTTTTAGGAAAATTAATGGAAGGATATGTAGAAAGTAATTTAAAAAAATTTTTGAATTTAGGAAAATTCAAACTGTGAACATATTATCGGAAAAATCTGCTGGCGAGTAACTTTGTTTCCTATTAGATATATAAATAGACAATTAGTAAATATGTTCAAAATAGAAAAATTAGGAAGATTTTACTGTATGAATAATACAAAAAATAAAAATATTATTTTATATGAAAATTCTTTGTATATATGTCTAGTAAATACCAACCCCTGTTAGTTGGTTCCTTTTTGATTTTTCTTTATTTATTGCTAATGTGTCTTTATCCCGCCCATCAAGTCCATTTCTATGATTAACCCTAAGGATTCCTCCGATACAATGCAAGCGTTAAAGAATTTTTCTTTATCTAAGATAAATGAGGATCGTGCAAAGCATGGTCTTTCGCCATTATTACAAAGTAATAATACTGCTCAAATTCACGCAAATGAATTATTACAAACAAAGACTATATCTCATCTGACCATTGATGGATTTAAAGCCCTACATGCTATATTCTTTTGTATAGCGTTGCTGGCTATGTTCAGCAAAACATAGGTCAAATAAGTTATGTAATTTCAAACGATTGGCCAAAATTACTCCAAAGCATCTGATTTATGTTATGATTTCAAGCGGTTTTATTGTCCAGTCATTGATCAATACAAAGCAATTAATGATTTGGAATACTCAATGATGAATAATGATGAGGTTTGTTGCAATAACGGACTAGAACAATATCTTAAACAAGTTTCATACTCACGTGAGCATTGGGATCGCATTTAATAAGTATTATTTTGTCATGGTAGAATTTTGAAAATCACTATCTAAGCTCCGATCTTAAAATCCTAAAAAGCAATAAGAAGACATAATATTGGAAGCTAAAATAAATGATCAAAATAAATTTAATTTTGTCATAAATCATGTCTTTTTTCTTAGATGAGTTCCCGACTAAACTGAGTATGAAAAAAATAGAGACAAGAATGGCTACAGTTTTTGGAGATCTTAAATTAATGATATCTAAACCACAACACTATCATTTATTAATATATTCAGGAAAAAAAAGATGATTCCTACAGACAATAGAAGCAAAAAAGTGGGACTTGATAAGAATAATATTGACTTGGAATTTCAGCAGATACATTAAATACAAAAAACAAAATCTTGACTATGGTTGTTTATGCTCAGACTCTTGATGATAACCAAAATGATAACCAAGACAAAAACTTTCAGTAATCCCGAATATGTTCTATAACATCATACACTTTTTTTAACTACTAAAACTCAAAAGTTTTGGAATCCGACAACCTATGTAA
>JARFXS010000019.1 GCA_029194465.1 Candidatus Nitrosocosmicus sp. | reverse complement strand
CCATTACATTATTAGTGAATTCGGTTATAGAATAGATTCATTTATAATAAAAAGCAAATTAGGAATTAAAAAAAGTGTAGGAAGTTAAAGGAATATAGTCATTTTCATTTGTGTTATCGATATTATTTTCAATACTTTTACCATATACTACCATTGTCAAGACTCTATTTTCGATAGATAGATCATCCGGAAGACTCATTTCCAGATTTATATTGCTGGTTGTTGAATTCCACCGGTCTGCTTCAACGATTCGATAGGAATCATCCCCTTGAATGTATTTCTCATATGGGGGCAAGGGTTTTGAAACCATTAATTTTAGATCACCCAAATCATAGCTATTCTTGTTTTTATTTTTTTCATAACTTAATTTAGTAGGATGGTCGTCTAAGAAAAATGAAATGTGATTTATGGAAAAATTATATTTATTTTGGTCAGGAATTCTTGCTTGTAACTTTATTTCGTTTTTATTCTTTTCAATTGTATAGTTTGATCCGAGATATTGATTTTCAAAATTTTGAACAATAACAAGATTATATTTGTTATATGCTATACCTATACTAACATGTGTGTGGAATTTATTCAATATATTATTCTTGTGCCCGTTGTTACAACATTTGCTATCGTTATTAATCATAGAATATTCCAAGTCTCTAATAGCCTGGTAAGGGTCTAAGATAGGACAATAATAGTATTTATTGCCATTGTTACAAACATCGGAAGATTTCTGATCGTTTTTTTGATCATAGTAAGCAGGCAAAATATATTGAATTTGAGCCACATTTTGTTGTACATATCCTGTACCGTTATATAATGAATATATCATGTAGGGCTTAAAACCATTAGTAGTTAAATGTGAAAGAGATCTTGTATTTAATATTTCGTTTGCTTGAATTTGTGCTGCAGAATTATTACTTGGTAACACAGGTTCAAGTCCAAAATTTTTTCGATCTTCATTAATTTGAGTGAGGGCATAATCTTTTAATTCTTCAAAGGTTCTTGAACTAAATTTGTCATCTTTCTGCATTTGTGCCAAGGAATTGATAGGATTAATTTGATTGGTGATGAAATACAGTAAAAACAATGAACAACCCACGATTAATTGATATTTCTCTAACATATAACATGATTTATCTATCAAAAACTATTTCTCATTTGTTATGAATTTAACAATATGAATTGACTGTCTTAAATAAATATAAAAATTAGAATAATGTCTGTAAATGATTTCTTATTTATTTTACATTAGATAGTGGTAATATTATTGGCAACTGGTATAGCGTATCACTTTTTACAACACCTATTTTATTTTCATTTCATACGGTAAACCCTAGAGTTCTTGTCATCTATTACGAATTTAAGGGGATTTGAAGTGGTGCCTCATAACTGGTTCCTTCTAAGTATTTTGTATTCGATCAAGATTTATTTTTTTGGATCATAACCAGGCAAGGTATTGCCCTCATGTTCATTAAACCATATTTTTTCATCACTAGTTAATAGAGTTTAAACTAGTAAAAATTTTAGATTTTGGTGAACGGAATTGGTATCTAGAATTGCAGAGGATTGTTCGATCTAAGACTCATTTACCAGTAGACGAAGTTTCAATTGGTGTGGATAAGTAATACTTTTCCAAATAAGTGTTAACCTAATCTTCGATTAACCAAACTAAGACTTACAATGCCAAGATCAAATGGATAATTCCAGTCAATGAGGTATAAAGAGATCATAATATAGAAACGAGATGAATCTGCACAATTGATATTCAAAGATATTACCAAGGGAAGATTCTTTAAATAAATAATTGATTGATTCAAACGTATGTCTATATAACCTAAATTATCACTTAACATATGCTTAAGAACATAAATTAATAATATTTGTTTTTTTCTTTATTTTCTATATTATTTGTATTTTCTGGAATATCATTCTAAAGCTTTTTCACTGAATGAGACTACTTCTTCCATCTTTAAGAACGATAGCTGGATAAGCGAACGAGATGATTTGAATGTGACCATAAAGCTATTGCCCAAGGTGCCCGTTATTGACGAAACTACAAAAATATTATTTGAAGTTACTTCTCTTAATAACTCGAAACCTCCTGAAGACTTGAATACACGAGTTACCATAACAGATCATGATGGGCGGTTATATAAATTTGAAAGTAAACTCATACCTGTAATCGATGGACAATTTTCTGTTAATTACATTTTTCCTGATGATGGAGAACATCGAATAATTTTACAATTGTTTAAGAATACAACTCCTTTTACTGTTAGCTCTTTTGATTTACTCATTCCTCATTCTGCCTCCGTCACAAACAGACAAGACGCTAAAACCTATTATCGATTTTTTTAATTCCCTTGTAATTTCTATTTCAAAGAAGTCATTTTTTTTATTTACGTTCAACTATTTTGATTTGAAAATTCCTTTAATCATAGTATCAAATTACAATTCTTCAATTAAATCACTAAAGTTGTCAATAGATCTGTCAAATAAAGTGTTACTTGATTTATTGTTCAGTTTTATTATCATTTCTGGATGCTTGAGGCAGTAATTAGAAGCATTACCTGACTTGTATCTGATCACTATACCTGCTTCTAAAAGTCTTTTTAGATTCCATGAAGTGGTTGAAAGAGATTTTCCAGTATAATGAACTAGTTCAAGAAATGTTAGTCGTTTGTTATCTCTTAATAAACATATAATTTGACTTGTGGTTTTTATTTTTAGGAAACCGATTATTATCGCTTCTTCGTTTGAGATGGATGCAGTAAAGTATCTTTTGTCATATTACTATTTTCGGGCCTCAGGATTTTGATTATTGAATTTTTTTTCCAGTATGGCAAGATGATGTGATAAAGTCCCGTTATTAAGACCTCAGTAGTCTAATCAAATCGTTGTAACGGATCCCTGGAAATGATTGAATTAGTTTAACAACTTGAATCTCTTAATATGATCATGTTTCTGATCATAAAGGCGTCTTGCAATCTTTAGATTCATTTAGATTCGACTCTGAGAACTCCAATTGCAAAGAAGATTAGCATAAACATTAGCAGAATATGCGGAAGTTCTACATCAATATATGGGATATGAAATTCTCCTAAAATATCGCTTGTTTCTAATAAAAATAAAAAGCCAACCGTTAAAAGAACTCCAAAGCTCAAAGCGGTAAATAATACTTTTTTACTTCGAGTCTTTTTATATGAATGAATGGAAATAAATGTCAGGAACAATGCAGTTTCCAAAATTATAATGTGGACAATTATGTGATAGATCATAGAAGGATGATGAATGTGTGGTAAAATTATTGGATATGCAATAGCTACAGTTATAAAAATAGATAATGTCAAAAATAGGTTCTTTTTGTTATTAAATAAAATTTGCAAGGATTCTGAATAACTAAAAAACCAATTTCTTCCGATCAATGATTTATCTCTCACAATGTCTATTAAATATTAATTGGTACATTCATAGAAAAAGCAATCTGAGACTGTAATGATAAGAGATCTTCCAATAACAATTGAACTAAAAATATCAAAACTACCCAAAGTGAACATTTAGAAAATGATCTACTTTAATTTTTAGAAATAGCAATTGAAATATTTTATATCTTTCTATCTGTCTTAGTTTCACTAACAATCACTATGTCTTCATAATAGTTTATTGTTATTACTGTAGTCAGATGTTCTATTTTTAATAGATATTTTCTTTCTACATGTGCTGTATTGTAAAATATTTAGTATAATAATTATTGACAAACTAATCTTTATGCTTTTACTTTATATTCCTCAATCGAACAGAACCTTCTTTATCTATCCTGGTTCGTTATATCATATATAATATTATATTTGAAAGATTATTAATCGATCAATTAAAGTATTCTTAGTCTCATGCCAGTGATCAACAATAATATTCTGACTAAACTGCAATTGGTTGACAAATCATTGCATCATAAAATATTTTAATGCTATTGCTCTATTTGGTGAATATAGAATTGTACCACAACCATAAAAAGGCTGATAACTTTTAGTAAGTCCATATTGATTGAGATTCAGCTTTTAACACATCAAAAGTCAAGGGATTAAGATTTTGAATCGATAAGTTTACAAAAAAATAGATGTATCAAGAGACGTTTATTTGATCATAGAACCGTACCAAACCCCTTATCTATTCAAATGTTTTAGTAGATATTATATTGAGTTTTAAAAACACAGATACTAATATCCTTATACAGGTTATTACATGTTTCATTCTCACATCAACGGATTTTCAGATCTAGGTTGGATGGGATACTTCAATGTAATTTAATGATATTATATATGATGATATCATTGACTTCTATACATAAATAATAACCATTTAGATCTGAGGAGATAGCTGAAAAAGATGGTACTAAATACATATAGAATTAGAAAATCCGATCAATATTTGGTTACTTCAATAATTTGTTTGATATCATTTGGTATCTTGGGTTTACTTATCTCACCAAAATCCATTGTTAATGATAGTTTCATAGCTAAATCCGACTACGCTTTATTTCTCAGTATAGTAAATACACATAGTCAAGTTTTTGATCATATTATGATATATCTTACTATATATGGTAAGGAAGTATTTTGGATTATGGTGATAGCTTTTCTTTTTGTGGCGGGTAAAAAAGAGGGCAAAAGAACTGCTTTATTTATAGTATTAGTAATGATTACTCTTATACCAATAGGTACACTGACGAAGCAAATAATTGAAAGACCTAGACCAATAATACCAGATTCTGCCTTTTTGATTGCGGCCAATTCGGAATACTCATTTCCATCAGGACATGCTCTAGCGGTCTCGGCTGGAGCAACTATGAGTCTTGTATTTTTTAGGAAATCCTCCAAGGAATTATTTATATCTCTCTTATTGGTAACCGAGGCATGCTTGGTTTGCTTTTCCCGCGTATATGTTGGGGGTCATTATCCTCTAGATGTAATAGGTGGTATATTATTAGGTGTTGGAATATCATTTTTGTTTGTTTGGAGGGAAAATGACCTTAATCAATTATTTTCTTTATTAAGTAGAACAATTGGAAGATTCGTAAAGAGATAAGGATGTCCATAGAGTTATAGAACCATCAATTCTTTTCCTGAATACTCAGAAGAGTCACAGATCTGGGGTATAGTATTTCTCGCATCCGGGCTGGCCCAAATGGGTTTTGGTGTAATAATTTTATTTCCAAAATACAGTATTAGGGATCAATTCTTGTTATTAATTAGAAACAATTTCTATCTTAGAATAATTATATTTGTTATTACTAACCCAAAAGAGGATACATACTATATCTGTTGCTATACTGGTGGATATGATATGGCTTAAATATATCTTTGTCTATCTAAAAGAAGTGATTTATGAAAAATAATCGTTGTAAGATAGGAAATCATGATGTCATGAATAGTTATTTTGAACAAAATTGTTTTTGCAGAAAATCCATACTAATCATTTCTACTTTTTCTATATCCATGGGTAAACTGTGAATCATAAACCTGAAAAATTATTTTTTTGGTGCTATGACATCTCCAACCACTATTAATGCAGTTTTAACAATCCTTTCTTCTTGACTTTCTTTGCAATGGGTACCAAGAATGCCCTTCAGTATTTTTTGATCTTTCCATGTTGCTTTATATATTATTGCAACTGGTGTATCATTAGTATAAACTCCCTTTTCAATAATTCTTCAATAACCTTTTCAAGCAAATGCACGCTTAAATAAAATGCCATGGTCGATCCATGTTTTGACACTGAAATTGCTTTCTGTCCGGAACAGGTGTTCTGAATTCTGCGCGAGTTATGATTATTGTTTGAGTAATGCCAGGCAAAAGTTAATTCTAGATTCATCGATGCTGCTGCCCCAGAAGTGAAGTAATTCCAGGAACAACATTACATTCGATTTCATCTTTCTCTAATCTGTCTATTTGTTCTCTTATAGTGCTAAAAATAGTTGGGTCTCCATCATGAAACCTAATCGCCAACTTGCCACTTCTTGTAGAATCCTTTAGAATTTCATATATTTCTAATCTGTCTAATTTCGCTGCATCGTATAATTGAGCATCTCTTTTAGCATACCTCAGTAATTCGGGATTTAATAAATATCATGTATGAACTTGATCGACTTAAACTACTTGACATGTAAGAATTAAATGTTACCTAGATGATAGAAAATCGTTTTGTTGGTGAAATTGATACTTAACATAGTTAAAAGCAACAATCATGCAATTTTTGGATCATATTACAATTCATACCATTATGTTACTGTTCTTTTATTATAAAATTGGGCTAACAATATTTTATAATATTACTATTTGACCCGTCAGGTAGTTTCGAAAGCAGCTTACATATGTACCGCTTTATGAATTTAAATGAAGTTTTTATTAGGCAGAGCTGCAAGAATAATAAAGATGACTCATCATAAGACCCCTGAATTGAAAAAGAGAATGGCACGAATAGAAGGCCATGTGAAAGGTATAAGAAAAATGCTAGAAGAGGATAAAAGCTATCCTGAGGTTGTTCAACAGATTTCAGCCGTTCGTGCTGCATTAGATAAAGTTATCGAATTAATGATTCAAGACTTAGTTGAGCATTATGTTAGTCAAACTAAGGATGTTAAGCAAAAAGCAATCATACTGGAGTTAAAGGATACAGTTTCTAATATTCTCTAAACCTAACGAAATTTAGATTCATGATTGATGAATCTCTTACATCGTATCAAATAATGAAGATATACCCGCCAAGAGTAATCATTTCTGGATTAGGATATATCTCAATATTTGCACATCGGGATAAAAGGATTTAAAAAGAGTGCAATAATTGATATAAAAATGGCAATTTGACAAATGCAGTCCTAGATTGCATTGGTGTTTCTCCTGGAGTCAACAATTAGTAAACATATTTCTTTGGCATTCTCTTTGACTTTTGACCCCACCAGTTCATCCTTCTAATAATTGTCCCACATTCATTTGACATTTCAAAAAAGATTCCTAAAAACAGGTTTAATCCAAATACCTCTTATATAATAAATTTCGTGATCAGATAACTATTAGAAAATCAGTCTTTAATAAATGGATAAAGAAAAATACCACGTACTTATTGAATTAAACATAAAGTGGCAACAAAATGAACTGGAATAAGAATAATAAAGACAAAATCCATCATAAAGATAGAGATTTAAGAAGAAATTTGTTAATCTCCATTGGAGCAGCAATCATTGTTTATACTATTTTTGAAATCAGTTTACGAAACGAGTATGTTTCTAATACGACCCAAGATAAAATTGCAAATTCCAAATGCTCAATATGTAAGTAGCTTCGCGTTTGACCGCAATGGTGAAGTTTATAGACCTAATTCAAAAATAAGTACGGAAACTGATACGGCATCTAATTATATAGGAGAAATATGATTGAAATCCTTTACTATTAGATTTGAAAACTAGCTTTATTTAAATTTGTCATCAATAATCCATTTAGTTTCCTTTTATCGGATATACCTCTTATTATTTTCCTTCCTTACATATTAAATAAATTCCCATATAACAAATATCGATGATACCAAGAGTGTATAGACAGCATTTGATGACTCGTTCAAAAAAATCAAAGCAAATATTATTCCAAAAATGGTAGAAGTGGAAAAATATCATTACTGATTTAATAGTTCCTACCTCTTTCATTCCTCTTAGAAAAAGAAAAAGAGAACCTGCAAATCCCTAAACTTAACACGATCAGGATTGGAACCTATTCAATATTACCTCCTAATGGAATGGCAAATATGAGACAAATGCAAAACGATATAAAGCACACGATGAGGGACTTTAACTGTATTATTTTTGATACTGATATTGCCTTTCTTTAGAATTATGTTACTAAGATTGTTATCTATAGCCCAAAATAGAGATGCAATCACAATCAAAATGTTACCTAATAATGTATTATTTTTGAAAATGTTAAAATCATTGTAATTTAAGTTAGCAATGATCAATCCCATAAAAATTAGCAAGATTCCTAAAAGACCCTTCTTACCGGGTTTCTCTCTCAAATAATGGTGGCCAGCAATACAGAAAATGAACTCTATATTGATCAGAATGGATGCCAGTGATGCGCTTGTTAACATTAGTCCATAAAAATAAAGGATCGGTCCAAGTACGGAACCAAATATTGAAATGATGAAAATATATTTTAGCTCACTCTTGTTTATCTTTGTTGCTCGGTTTGTTATTTTGATAAGTATTGTTAAAACTATTCCAATTATCAGATAAATTGATGAAGATAATAAAATAGGATGGATGGTCGTTAATTGTGGCTTTGCCAAGGTAGCTATAGAACCATATAGTGCTGCAGCTACTCCTAAGTACAAGAAAGCTGCGTTCACCTGTTGATCTTATTTGCTCAGAGATAAATATCCTATCCTATCCCCCAGTATGGGTTAGATGAATTCAAAAACATTACATATAAACGATTATACACATCATTGTGACTCAATAAAAAACCCGAACTCAAAGCTCGATTAGCTAGAATCGAAGGACATGTAAAGACAATAAGCAGGATGCTTGAGGAAGATAGAGGCTATCCTGAGATTGTTCAACAAGTATCTGCAGTTCGTGCAGCTCTAGACGGTGTCACCGAAGTCATTATACAAGATCTTGTGGAGTATTATATCAGTCAAACAACTGACAAGAAAGGAAGAGATATTGCTATAGAAATAAAAGACACAATATCAAAAATTCTATAGAATTAACCTTATAGCTTATAAGTAATCGATATTAAATTTCATCCTCTTTAGAAAGTTCTTTTATTTGTGAAAAGGGTTTTAATTGTCATAGTCTAGTTTGGATGGATTTTTGTAAAGGTATGTATGATCACATGATAACTCTGATTTCGTTGAATATCCTCCGTCTATAGCTTATTCTATCAGTGACTTGCCATGAATATCAATTGCAAATATGAGCAGGTTTGATCTATTTCTATGAATGTACCAATATGTTTAAAATCAGTTGTACAACATAAAGTTTGAAAGTTATAATGTTTACTTATGGATTAGTCCGATCAGTATTCTTCTTAATTCCAGTTATTTTGGCAATGGGTATTAGCGGGAATTCTTTTGTTACCTCTGAACGAACAATTTATGCACAAGATTTTACAAATGTATCAAATTCTACTTCAAACAATGAATCTGCTATTCGAATGATGGAAAAGAACCTTACCAATATTATATCTGGAATAAATTTGAAAATTATGAATAATGTGACAGATCCTTCAATAACAATTTCTCCTATTGATGATACAATATATTTATCATATGCAAAAACTGAAAACAATGAAACTAATATTTACCTTGTGAAATCGACTGATAATGGTAGTTCATTTACCGATCCTGTGCAAGTAAATAATATTCCCGGTGACGCAACAATGAATGCTTGGACCACTACAAAAATAGCACTTGGACCAAATAATGAAATATACATACTATGGCATGTCGTTGATGAATCGAATAAAGAGTTTGCATATGGGTCAAGTACTTTGAGATTAGCAAAATCAACCGATGATGGTCGAACATTTTTACCCGCCACTTCCCCAGGAAATGATACTCTTACAGAGAAGGCATTCTTTGATCTTGCAGTTTCTAAAAACAATTCTATATACATTTCATATCTAGACAGCTTGTCAAATGTCACTGATTTTAGTATTAGCTATCCATCAGAAGTAAAACTATTACGCTCATTTGATGGAGGAAATTCATTTGAAACCCCTACAACTATCGATAAAACAGCATGCGATTGCTGCAAGACTGCAGCCCTGACAGATCAAAACGGAGAGGTATTTGTTTTATGGAGACATGCTTCTCATGTAAACAATCAAACCTATACCAATGGTTCAAATCCCTATAATGATGATGAAAAACTAGAAAAAGGTTTGATATATGAGGTTATACGTGACATTTATGTCACACATTCAAACGATTCTGGCAAAGCCGAATCGTTTGCACCTGCAGTACGGATTCACGAGGATAATTGGTATATGAATGGCTGTCCATCTGCTGGTCCAGACCTTGGGTTTGATAGCAACGGTGTGTTACATGTAGGTTGGTTTACCGGCGGCGCAGAAATGCCAGGTACTTACTATGCCAATTCAACTAATGGAGGTAAGAATTTCAGTGCGCCCCTTCCGCTTTTAGTAGATGAATGGGTAGCTGCTAAAGAAACAAATCTTGGCGTTGATGGAAAAGATAATGTCTGGGTAACTACAACTGATGCTCGAGACGAAAATAATACCTATGTGTTTATAGCAGCTAAATCAGCAGACGGAAAATTATACAAGAATGAGCTATTTGGAATTGGTGAAAGTCCTGTCATTTCATCAGGACAAAAAATTACGGGTATAGCATGGCAGGATAATGATAATATCAACATAGCTATTCTGAAACTAAGATAATCGTTGGCTAATCACTAGACTTTACTATTATGTTATAGTAGTAAAGATACAATATTTTTCACGTTTATTACAGGCTGGAAATGTTACCAATGATTTGTTTTTTTACTGGTATAATGAAACCAGTAGTAATACGGACATCAATTCCTTTTCTATTATTGTTTCTAAAAGTGGGATCTATTTTGTTTTGAATATTATATAGAAGGTTAGTAAATAATGACAAAAAGATTTTACGTAGATCTAGGTTTGTCATTATTTGCTCCTACCATGATGAGACTAACGCATTTGCTACTGCATCTGTATTCAAATTTATTAAAGGTCATAGACTATCCTGCTTGATATTCTAAATAACTTTTTGTACATTCAACTAATGTATTAGAAGCCCTAAAGTAATACGACATATTTTTTATGCTATCATTGTGAGTTCGATATTCTATATCCTTCCAAGATCTTCCCCTAATGCATTAGCAATACTTGAATTACATTCTCAATAACTGTTTGATCCTCTCATTTTTATGATAATATCGAAGCTTGGTTAACGACGATCTATTTTCATTAATTTTCTCGGTAAATGACTAATTGTAACGTTATAGCTGGTTCCTGCTGCATTTTCGCAACTAAAAGAGAACTCAATTAGTATATCATAAACATTGATTAAACCTTTTAGAAACTTAATTTACTAGTTTTGTCACACGAATTTTCTCGGTTTTCAATATTGATGTCGTTACAAGGATCTATTATATTGGCATATGATACTAATAAATCAAAGAAGGACTCAAGTTTGGTATACCTTATTATTAAAATAATTAAGATAATTGTGAACTCATATTGCCTGGTCGACTAAAATCAGAATAATCGATAAATTCCGATTGTGAGTCACTTGAACAATCCTTACACTCTGCATTTTCACAATTACAATCCTGAATTTTGGATTGATTTCTTATCTTCCTTGTCGATTCGACCAGTGTTAGTGTGAATGTTCCTACTATCAGTGCTAGAGGAATAGCCAAGAATATAGAATATTGATAAAATAACAGAGTTACAATCTCTGCTGTTAATATACATGCACTTTCTGCAATAATTAAAATAATCAAACTGGTCTTTAGAATGTTTTTCATCTGCGGATTATTCCAATTATCAACAAAGTGAGTAAACCCTCGCTTAAAATTAACAAAGGTCGTTATCAAATTAAAGATAAATCCTTTGCTTGAATTCTCTTCCAAAAAGGAACAACAGCCTCGTATATGTTTTATCTCCTTAGTGTTCTTAAAATCATATCTTCCTAAAATGGTCATAAAGGTTGAAAAACCTTCAAATGCAAATCCCAAAGTATATGCGATAACAATACCATATGAATTGAAACCAAAAACAGATATTCCAATATTTTCTCCTATTTCAGCACAAATAATACATAGAATTTCAATTCCTAAAGCAGCAATGAATGTTCTCCTGATGTTTTGATACATCTGTCGGAAAAAGTAGGATTTCTTCCAAAGATTAAATTTACTTGTATGTGCGGATATACAACAGCAAGACTCTTGTTGCAGTTCTTACATTTCCTAATGACATCTGAACATGCTTCTGGAGAGCATTTACACTCAGCACATGTCAAATGTTGTATAGAAGTTAATCTAATTACTGTGTAAATAAAGATTGCATCAAGTGATTAGGTATTGTTGATCTATTGATTGTCTTATTTTATCTTTGATTGAATACATCCGTGAGATATGATTCAAGGTTGAGTATAGTCTAGAATCCATAATTGCGACAATTGGTGTTATACTCATATTCTACTATCTTCGCAAAGAGGAAGGAAGAATTGGAATCGATTCAACTAGTTGATCTTTAGATTACAGTAGCAGGAACAACATTGGACTGTTTGTGTTTGCCTCCCTTCTAGAAATTGGAGGTGGATACTAGGTTTAGCAAGTGCTAAGAGAAAGAAAAACAGTAGCTTTAGATGTCATCGGATGAATAGTGATTTTCATTTACGGATTAATTCCTACACTTTAACGTTCCAACTTCGGAATAGTCTATGCAGCTTATTGTGGTATTTTTACTGTAATGGCTACATTTGAGGGTTAATAATTGACAAAAAAGAGACCCTACAGATTCGAAATAATAGGAGAACGGTGGTCCTTTCCGGTGCATTAATTATTTTCTATACACCGAGATAGCTTTTTGTCATCAGAAATTCAATGGTTATTTAATAAGATCGTTGAAGATTATTCTATATGTATAGACTAATGTGAGAATGACACAAAGCTTGAAATAAGATATGTCTACTAATAGAAACAAACAACGGTTTTCGTCAGAATATATCGTGTTCTCAATTTTCGTTATTCTACATTCTCAAGCCGCGTCATGACGATATATAATTCGGCAATACTATCCTCGACTTTATACATTATTTAAACAACAATAACCAATGTAGTACGATTTGGTAGCACTTGAATTGTTATACTTTATTAATACTATTTAGTTTACTTTATGTGTATGGTCAAAGTGAATTTTCACCTTTTTTAGCTGCTCAAGCCCAACCATCAAATCAATCTATTGTTATAATACCAAAAGGATCTGCGAATCCTGAGATAGATATAACGAATTTAACACCTAGGCAATGGTATGATCCACTAGAAATCAGCGTGGGTGTAAATGACACCATTATATGGACCAACAATGATACAGAGCCTCATACCGTAACAAGCGGTACTGGAGGTGGATTAAACAGTTTATTATCCAATACTAAAGGACAACCTGATGGTTTATTCGATAGCGGATTATTTGGTCCAGGTAACATGGCCTCCATACAAATTAATCAATCAGGAACATATCATTATTTTTGTACTATTCATCCTTGGATGGAAGGCATCATTCATGTTCAAGGTAATAATACAAATATCCCTTCCTATGCTGTCGATGAATTCCAAAAGAAGATTGCTGATTTTCCACTATATAACTTCACTGATGATGATAAAGTAGAGATAGGGCTTTCATGGACACCTTCCTCCATGACAACAAATGTACCCATAAATTTTATAATGGATTTTTTTGAGTATCCAAAAAACACCAGAATGCATTTGTGGCCGTATAATTTTGTGATTTTACAAAACAATACCGAAATCTACAGAACATCTGATATTTCTCAGGTCGGTTCTTCCTCTCAGATTTTTGCATTTAATTCATCAGGACCAACTATTATCAAGGTTGAAAGTGCCGACAATAAGAGCTCATTCGTACAATTTGGTACATTTGTCTATGAAAATCCATACAATACAACTAGCGAATTTCAAAATGTATCAAATTCCTCTAAGTTCTTGTCTCCATTAACTCTTGTGTACATAGTATACGCAATTATCATAGTTTTACCAATTTCAGTGGCTGTGATTATATTTCTATATAAGAAGAAAAAAATCTAACACATATTCCTCAAATAATTCTCCATGTTCTTATACCTAACACTCAAGCGCAAGTTTGAACTAGTTAATCCAATTTACATGTTCAATTATTTGTTGGAAGAAAAGTAGAATATGGGACTTTTAAGCCAAATCAATCTTCTTCTACTATGGTACTGTTTACATACATTCTAACTAAGATAGCTGAACTATTTTGCCATTCTAGAGTTGTACAAGAATATATATTTATGCTATAATGTAAACTTCCTAGTATAATGATATTGACTAAATGCAGTACCATTGGATTCCTTATTATTTCTGCTGTTATTATAATCGGACTATATAATTTCTCTATGAATAGTGGTTTTCTAACCTCTCCGTTAATTGCTTATGCATCAACAACAACAACAGCAGCAACAACATCCAATAACCCTCATTCGGAACATATGTCAGAAATGAACCATAATCCATCCAATACAACGATGTCAGAGGAAGACAACAAAAGGTTTTGTGGAAATGATATGATAAATTCAAACCCATATGTTAACGAATTTGTTATTCCTGTAATGTGTAGTCAGCCTGTAGGGTTAACAGTAGATAAGGATAATAATATCTGGATAGCTTCTGGAAAATTAGGAAGTTTATTAGTATTTAATACAACGACCATGGAGTTTGACAAAATCATAAATATACCAAACTGGCCAGAGCAAACAAGAATTATTGGTTCTATGGTTTGGGATATGAAGTTTGATAAAAATGGAGATTTGTGGTTTACAGATGAACTAAGTAATTCTATTTGGAAATATCTTGTTAAAGAAGGAAAATTTGAAAACTATAAGCTACTTCAAGAAGGAGGATACCCATTATCAATAGCATTTGATTCTGACAATAACGTATGGTTTACCCAAATTTTTGGAAATAGACTTGGATTTCTGGAGCCATCAAAAGTTATTAACAATACAAATGAGGGCATTTCAGAATTGGATATGTCTAAACAAATCAAATTTCAAACGATGGGGCCCATATCCAATGGCTTTGGATATGGCAATACCAATGCCAATACCACCAATCCTATTAATGCAAATGAAACACTATGGTTTTCAACTGCAACCTTTCCTGTAGGAGGACAAATTATCAAATATGATGTAGAAGCTGAAACTCTAACCATTCATGATGTGACCTACACTCATAGTGTTCCGTACAGTATTGCAGAATCCGAAGATGGACTTCTTTGGGCTAATAGTCATATTGCAAATCTTTTCTTCTCGTTAAATCCTAATTCAGGTGAAATAAAATTATATGCAACCTCCAACCCCTCTGCTTCTGGTAATTTGACCACATTGCCATACATTAATGCCTATAGAGACGGAAAAGTGTGGTTTAATGAACACTATGGAAATGCAATAGCATCATATGATCCTAAGAATAAAACTCTGGTTGAATATTATATTCCATCTCAAAACCCGTTATGGGTTAATTCTTCAAATCCGCTCAGGTTCACGTTTGATAATAATGGATCAATATGGTTTGCAGAATGGACTGAAAACAAACTAGGTGTCATTCCTAAAGAAAAATTAGATCAAATTCCAATTACACTATCAGTTTCCAAAGACAAAGTAGTCTTGGACAGGAATAACAACAAAAGTGACTCTGTTGATATCTATATTCATAAAAATATGATAAACTCCACTACAACCACCAATAAGAATATTAATTCAACATTAGTTGGTAACAATACTACAAAAAGTATGGACAAGCCTGTGAACGTAACTATGGGTGTTACCTCTTCTATTGCCAAAAATGGCAAGTTAGCCAATATGACCAGTAGTTTCAGTCAAGATACCATATCTCTTGAAAAGCCAGCAAGCGATGTTGGACCATCACCACAGTCAAAGACAACACTCGAATTATATCCAACAAAAGATGCCATTCCAGGAAACTACACGTTAACAATTAGTGCTAAATATGGTAAAGACATAACTGTATCAAAATGGTAGATTTGGAAATCAAATAATGATATTATTGATATTATATGATAATACCAATATTCCAAAATACCACAGTCAAAGACAAATCAAAAGATTTAAAACTAAGTTAACAATTATGCTAAATAATCATTAGAATTTTTGGAAATCAAATAATGATATTATTAATTATCATTAAAATATCACCATTATATGATAATACTTTGTTTTTCAAGTAATGTGGGATGAGTAAAATCTACAGCTACCAAAATGAACCTTCAAAGTAAGAATCCCCAAAGTCAAAATACCGGAAAGCTTTTTCAAAGTTTTCCTCTCGCTGTTGCTTGCTTATAGCTCATTTTTATTTGGTTATTTTGACAGCGATGATAAGGACGAAGCAGTATGGGGACATTCCTTTTTTTGGCAATAGGAAATACTCTAAACGCTACACAGACTCAACAAAACGAAAACTATGTGGTAGATCTTTTTGTAAACCCATCAAGACCGTCAGTTGATAGAGATATCAACTTCACACTAGAATTAAAGTCTAAGGCTAACGATGTGCTAATCGAACTTCCAGTTGCTACTTATTTTTTAAAAGATGGTAAGCCTGTATATTCAAATCCTAATAATTATACACTTGTTAGGCAGCAGCATTATGACTTTGACCACAAATTTAGTGAACCTGGAGTATATTCATTGGAAGTCGACATAAAGGACATTTTCTATACACTTGATGTTGCCAGTTTCACATTTGAGATTGTTGTGGATGGACCAGTACTTGACAGAATATTCAATCAGATCATAAATTATTACTACCTCTTCATTCCTACAATTACAATTCTTGTAATTTTTGCAATTTTGGCCATGATAAACTACAGGAAAAATAAAATCAGAGATTAAAAGAGTAACAATGAGTTGTAGTGCATTCTTTATTGTGAATGAATACAAAGATAAGTTTGGATAATCAAATCATGAAATTTGAATTCCTAAAATGACGAGATTCTATAACCATCATCTACAAAATTATATAAAATAATGTGCTCTTTGATGAATGTATTTTTCTTCCTCACTCGCACAGGCCATCCCGCAAAAATCACATAGCAATAATCCTAGTTGTTCTATATCTCCATCTTTTAGAATAATGAATGTGTTCTCAGAGTCCAAATCCTCGGCAACAACATAATCGTCGATAAAGTTGTCTTTCAAGACAAGTTTGAGAAGACCTTTGAAACCAGAGAAATATCCATCGAATTCAAATAAATGGATATTCTTTGAATCTCCTTCACATGTTCCAGAAAAACCTTTAGAGGTGATAGTATATTGATTTAACTTTTCTGAGTTGATGATCAGTAACTTTAGATTTTCTGGAAGGAAACGAAAATCAACTCTAATGATCAAAGAGGTTATGTGTCTACGAATCAGTACTGTCCCTTATTTTTCTTTTGGTCATATGATTTTTATATATCACAAATAATTTTGTAAAACAAAATGTTAAATTAATCATTAAACCAAGATATTTGTCCTATTAAAATACCCAATTCCATAGAATAGTAGTTCAGAATATATTTGAAAATAATACACACATTTAGGGTCAGAAAACCTTCGTTCTATGGGATGATGTTCATTACTAAAACACTTCAACCAAAGATCTCAAGATTATCAACAATGATACATGAGTGAAATAATAGAATATGTTTCAAATAGTTGTGTACTCTGATGCCCTTCTAATGATGGCAATCCTCGTTTATAACTGATGGATATATTATCACTTTGTTGATATGTACTATTAATGATAGAACGAGAAATCTTAACTGAGGTTTTTACTTTATTAGTTTTCCTTGTTCTATTTGACCAAACGCCATCTTGTATACTATGACTAGAAAGTTGAGTTAAGAACTACCTATCAAGATACAAACAACTAACACATCTGCAACAACAAATAATAATGCCCAACCTTTAGATAAAAATTCAAAATCTATGACTATTTTGGTTGACGGATCAAGATTATAGCAAACGATCTATTGCAAATTTTTCCTCTTATTCATTTGCTACGTGAAAGTTCTTACTAATATAAGATTTAGTCTACCACATATTGGTATAAACTCAAGTTATTATGCAGTCTGAATTGTAAGAAATTTTGTAGATTATTCAGACATTTCTGATCACTAGTCTTGCGATCTTTTCCATATTACCTTTGTCTTCTTATTTACCTTTAGAACCATCAAAAGATCATAGTAACGATCCAGGTTATTTTTAACAGATTGACAACAATAATTTAATAAAAAATGGTCTATGACTAAGACCAACAGTAGATAATCATAGTATCATTTTCAATAAAGTTTGCAAAACAAAATGTTAACAAATTATTTCATGAAATCAAGGTAAAATTTTCAAGGCTGGAGAAAATGCGTTTAGTGTGTTTGTAATGCTATACCCTGAATATCTCAGTCAACCCAAATTTGGTAATTTAGAAGGATTTGTTGAAAATGGGGGTACAATATTGTTCACAGAAAGTAATGTATTATATGCAGAATTAGTCCATAATTCTGTTAATTGGACTATAACATTAGTAAAAGGTCACAACTAGGAATACAATGGACCGCTGCAAAGAATAGCTTTCCAGAAAGGTGATTTGATGAAAATAGGGAATGAATGGGAAGCAACATTCGGAGAATGTATCAGGTTAAGCTTTGTGATACTATTAAAATATATCGTTAAAGTTATAGAAATACTGTGAAGAGTATCCTTCGACTATTGTACAAATTTCTTTATTACTGAGATTATTATAAATTAAGTAGTGATAAGTTATATTTTTTCTTTGCCTTCCCTCGTCTTTCTTTTGACGATTTCTTTTGGAAGTTTGTATATGATGAATAATTCTACTTATGGGCAGACAATCAATACGGACAATGACAGTGCTATTAAAAATACTGAGGAATTTATACTTAATCTTACCAGAATAAATTCACTTGTACCTATAGTCGGTAATCCCTTGGCTAATGTTACCGTAATTGAATTTGGTGACTATCAGTGTGAGCATTGTTCCGACTTTAATAAATTCCAAAAGGATCTATTGATTGCAAATTATACTAATTCAGGTATTGCGAAATTTACCTTTAAAGATTTTACCGTTAATGATCGAATAGATGGGAATTTATCTACACTGGCTGCAGAAGCAAGCTACTGTGCAGGTGAACAAGACAGATATTGGCAGTATCATGACAGGATATTTAGAAGCTTCGACAACCGAACTAATGGGGTTATCAATAAATCTCTTTCATAAAAGATAACAAACTCTCTTCCCCTTGGCAATAAATAGAGCGATAGCGATCGTATCCACAAAAAAGCTCGTCAAAACCGTTAGCAGTAAAAAAAGAGGATCCAAGATTGTTATTCCTGATAACTTTGCTTATTTGATAGAATGCATTGCAATTTTCGATATGAGATAGTTTATCGCAATCAAGTTTAGACATCACATATCTGCTATCATCATTGAATTCATCCTCTTTAAGTTCGAATGCTATGTGTCTCGATGACAATCCCATCAATTTTGAAATAGATTTAGAAAATATAATGTCATGGGAATTGGCAAAGCCAATTGTTACAAGGTGGACTTGCTTATCTAGATCTTTACAAATTTTTGCCAATAAAGAACTATCAACCCCTCCAGAAAATGCAATCACAACTTTATCAGAATGTTTTGTGAACTCTTCCACAGTAGAATACAAATAGTGGATTAATTCGTCGGAAATGAGCACTTTTACGTTTGAGATACCTAAGAATATATTTGTAATAATTATAATAGAGAGAAGATAAACAAGGATAGATTTGGATAAAGATCTGAAATACATAGGTCAAAGTAAAAACTTAATCAAGAATAGAACAGGCTATTCAATCTCAAAACTACTGGACTTTCTACAAATATAATATAATTATGATAATGTTTTAAGTGATTCAAAATTAAATATAGATTTTAAAATCGGAGATAGGTTCATTAAAATAATTGAAAACGATACAGACATGAATGAATTTAAAATTATTCAAGAAAGATTTCCATTTGTAGATATGATTGCGATAGGGAGGTCATCATACCTAGGCAAAATTGATGAGATGCAAAACATCTTCCTGTTTGACAAAGATAGCAAACAGGTTGGTTCCATATTTATCGAAGACCCATCATTATCATTTGATTATGCTCACATATTACCGCTGGTCGAAAAGTGTTCAATAATTCATGGTCATACATCTACTGTCATGGTAGAAATTATAGGGGAAATGAAAAATAATCTAGTGATCGACTTCTCAGAGGCTAAAAAATTAATAAAAGAAGCTTTGTATCAAATCGATCACAAATTCTTTATCAATAGAAAATATCTAAAGAAGGAAGATAAGGATCACTTTTTTATCGAATTTGATGGTCCAAAAGGATATTTTGATTTAAAAGTTCCAAAATATACAACTTATCTTTTAGAAGGTGAGGCGACTGTAGAAAATCTTTCTACAGAAATCATAAGAATGCTAGCAGATAAAATGCCTGAGAATGTTCAGGCACTGGGTGTGTATATATACGAGGGAGTCAATAAAGGTGCCCATATTCTTTCTTATATCCGGTAACTCTAATATCGAGTAAAATTCCGACACTTTCAATTCAATAGCACTATGCTAAAATTATTCGATTCAAACTACATTTAATATTCTATTTAGAGTAGTGGTACAGAACTTTCATTGAGACTAAACTAGGAAGGTTAATAACTAATTGATAAATGAGTATTACAAACCAAAAGTTGAGTTCAAAGATTACAGAAAAGATATGGTCATCAGATATTGAGAGAAAGATCATAGGAGAATGGAAAGCTAATAACGTTTATGACAACGTTGAAACTAATCAAAGTAAAGATAAATATTTTGTAATAGATACACCACCTCCTTATCCATCTGGAAGACCGTGGCACATTGGTGCAGCTGCTCACTATTCGCAAATTGATATGATATCAAGAGTTGCCCGCTTAAAGGGCTTTAAAGTTATTTTTCCGATTGGTGTGGATCGTAATGGAATTCCTGTAGAAATTCATACGGAAAAAAAATACAAGATCAGAATGAGAAATACAGAAAGGAAAGAATTTTTAAAATTATGCAAGCTAACTCTTGATGATACTGAAAGTGAATTTATAGAAATTCTTCAAAGCCTGGGTTTAAGTGCGGATTTTAAACAGAAATACCAGACTGATTCTCCGGGTTTTAGAGCTTTCACGCAGTCAACATTCATTGAAATGTGGAATAAGGGATTAGTATATCTTGGAAATAGACCAAACAACTATTGTATTGATTGTGGTACCACAATAGCAGATGCAGAAATCATATATGATGATATTGAGACTAAATTAGTTTACATAAAATTTTTCTTAGAAAATAATAATGAATTCATCGTTATTGCCACTACCAGACCAGAACTCCTATTTGCGTGTCAAGCGGTAATTGTGAATCCAGATGACGAGAGATATAAAGAAATGCAAGGAAAAACTCTGAGAATTCCGATCTTTAATAGAGAACTGAAAATAAGATCACATCACTCTGCTAACAAAGACTTTGGATCTGGAGCAGTGATGATTTGTAGTTATGGTGACCTAAATGATTTTCAATTATTCAGATAATTGGGTCTAATGGAAATTAGATCGATTGATTTGAATGGAAAAACGACAGAATTTGCCGGGATGTTTTCCAATTTACGTATAAAAGAAGCAAGAAGTAAAATAATAGACGAGTTAGAAAAGCAAGGATTAGTAGAAAAGATAGAAATTATTTCCCATAGGACTCCCCTTTGTGAAAGAAGTAAAACTCAGATTGAAATTATTTCTTTGGAAGATTATTATCTAAAACAAGTTGATTTTAAGGCGAATTTGTTAGAACAATCCAAAGAAATAAAATTTTATCCGGAAATGCATAGACAAATTTTATTGATAAATTCAATTGCCATAGACTGGCCCATCTCGAGAAGAAGATTTTATGGAACTGAAATTCCGATATGGTATTGTACAAAATGTAAAAAACCAAACCTTCCTGAACCTGGAAAGTACTATAGACCCTGGGATGAAAATCCACCATTTGATAAATGTATATCGTGTAATAATGACAAATTTGAAGGAGAGAAGAAGATTTTTGATACATGGATGGATTCGAGCATAACTCCTCTATATATTACGAAATTTTACAAAAATAGAGAAATTTTTAATAAAATTTACCCTGTATCCATTAGGCCTCAAGGAAAGGACATTGTAAGAACATGGCTTTACTACACTCTTTTAAGATGCTTGTACCTTACTAACCACATTCCATGGCAGAGTGCGTGGATAATGGGATACGGGGTTGATGAAAAAGGGGAAAAAATGAGTAAAAGTAAAGGAAACGTAATTGATATTGATCCTCTCCCTATAATTAAAAAGTATGGTGCTGATGCATTTAGGTTTTGGTCTGCGAGTGAGACAAATGTTGGGTATGATTTTAGATGTTCGGAGCAAAAAATACAAAGTGCACAAAAATTCCTATCAAAATTGTGGAACATTGGAAGATTCATTTCTAATTTCGAAATAATTGATGAAAATAATAGACCCCAAGAACTAGAAGCAACTGATAAATGGATTTTATCAGAACTTGCAAGCATGACCAAAAAATGTCTTGAGGGTTATGAAGAATTGAATTTTTTTATCCCCGCTAATGCATTAAGAGAGTTTACGTGGAACATTTTTGCTGCCCATTATATTGAAATGATAAAAAGTAGAGCGTATAACAATGAATCAGAAGAAGAAAGGAAATCAGCTCTATATACAATTCATAAATGTTTTAGAACCATATTGCTTTTGATAGAGCCGATTTCTCCTTTCATTACATATGAGCTGTGGAAGAAAATTTATGAGGATGGAGAGATAGTTTCGGAGCAAAAAAAAATTCCCACTGTGGAGATAGAATATAGTACACTTGTTTCATCCACTCAACACATTATCAAATTCAATTCGGAAATATGGAATAAGAAGAAGGAAACTCTTTCTAGTGTTACAAATAAGCCGCTTTCCTTAAAAGACCCTATAAAAACAAAGATACCTCACGAACTAGAATTATTTAAGGATGACTTGATATTGATGCATAATATTATAGTAGAATAAGAAATTGCTAAAAAGAAGGTAAATAGACTGGTTGGCGTTAGGCCTTATTTCCACTAACTATATCTAGAATATCTTCTGCCAAATCAATTACGTTTTGAGACTCTAGGTTAGGCTCTAAAGTAATCAACAACATTTTCTTATCTAAGTAAAACGTTAGCAGTGATAACTTCTCACGTTCGACGTATACAAAACGAGCTTTACCCATAGTATCGTCAAACCTTTCTCTCATAGACACTTTCTAAGAGCAGTATGAGTCAAATACAATTCTTCGCTTGGTTGATCAACAATAGAATCAATTCCATGACGCATTCCACCAACTATCAAAGATCCAGTTTCATCAATTAATCCAGCATATCGGATGCCTTCGTTTAGCTCAAAAATAGTATCAATTATTTTTTGGTAGTCCATAAATGAATAGAATAGTCACTATTTATTGAATGTTAAGATTATCTTTGTGTTTATTTCAATATAATCCAAAAAACATTTTTATTCGAATGTATAGAAATAGTAAAAACTTTGTAATTATAAAGATCTTATTATAAGTAAATCTCCTTAATCTTATTAACCTATAACGTATAAACGACATAACTTTTTAATAATTTTTTTGTTAATTAACATATGAGGAACAAAAGTATAGAAGAAAAGTATAGAAGAGAATCGGTGAGGAGAAATGGAGTACTACTTTACATCTATTTCTCTCACACTAAGGTTCTTTATGTCGACGTTCGAAGTTCCATCCCATCGGAATGTAGCTACGGGCCCTCCCCATGAGATTAACTCATCTGGGCTTCCCCCACATCTATCACCATCTTCACCGAATCCGCCGCTATCAGTATAGCCAAACACTTTCTTCCATTGACCATTATTGTTTTCGTCGACCCAGTTTTCGAGTTTTACTGCTGGCTCACCATTTACAACAGTATTATACATGACAGCTTTGTATCCTATCCATTTATCTTCGATAGAACCTATGTTTTTCTGGGCAGGTGTGAATGAGTAACCACCTGAATGCCATTGCTCTTTAGCAAAACGAGAACGACCATCTTTGAACAAACCTCCCTTGTATGAGGTTCCTTCACAGGGTTCATCAGAGTTATGATGCCCACCACGAGAATACCATGTTAGATCAAAATCAGAATCTGAAGCTGAATTGATTTTGACATATCCGGTCATTTCTATATTCCTCCAATCATTTATGGCTTGCATATATCCCTTGGATGACAATTGTTTTTGATCGTATGTTTTAATATCACCTTGATGATACCCGGCACTAGTCATTACATTCATCCTAACCTTATCAGATGTTACCTTATATGATCCATCGGCATTTTTCTTCAAGGTCAATTTGGGATCAAATCTGTTGTCAGAAGAAGGATTATTCATATTCATGAACCATTTTTCGCCGTTTGGTTTGTCAGGATAAAGTTTCTTTATACCGAAAATGTCCGTTGCGTTGCTTGGACTTGGGTCTGGACCTGGATTGGGGTCTGGACCTGGACCAGGGTTGGGGTCTGGACCTGGACCTGTTGATGAAGGCTTAGAAAATGCTCGGATCTCAGCTATAGAGGCCCAATCATTTTCTGTATTACCATTTACAGTAACTCGAACGTACTTTGCTGTCAAATTAGAGTCTTGAATCAGATAACGTTCATGTGAATTGGTTTGTCCACTGCTCTTCCCATCAAATAGAGGCGTAAAGGTAGTACCGTCTTGCGAAGTGGACAAGACGAAGTTGTTTACCCTTACATCACCTCTATGCCATGCAATATCTACAGCACAAAGTATATCGTTTTTCTCAAGCTCAATTTGAATATAAGAACCTGATCCGTAGTTCGACCATCTGGTGTTAAGGTTATTGTCAAGTATGTTTTGTGGTCTGTTACCATCATCACCACTAGCACCTATTCTAGTAACTTTATCTTGAACACATCCTGCAGGTAATTGACCTGGGTTGGGGTCTGGACCTGGACCGGGGTTGGGGTCTGGACCTGTTGATGAAGGCTTAGAAAATGCTCGGATCTCAGCTATAGAGGCCCAATCATTTTCTGTATTACCATTTACAGTAACTCGAACGTACTTTGCATGTAAATTGGGATCATTAACCAAATAGGATTCATATGAATTAGTATTACCGCTGGACTTGCCAGAAGAGAGGGTAAAGGTAGTACCCGTCTTGAGAAGTTGAAATCATAAAATTGTTTATCCTTACATCACCTCTATGCCATGCAATATCTACAGCACAAAGTATATCATTTTCTCAAGTTCAATTTGAATATAAGAGCCGGATCCGTAGTTCGACCATCTGGTGTTAAAGTTATTGTCAAATACGTTTTGCGGCACAGTGTTACCATCATAACCACTAGCACCTATTCGAGTAACTTTATCTTGAACACAGTCTGCAGGTAATTGTTGAGCAGGACTTGGAGATGGTGTGGGTGTGGGTGTGGGTGTGGTGTGGGTGTGGGAGCTGGTGTGGGTGTGGGAGCTGGTGTGGGTGTGGGAGCTGGTGTGGGTGTGGGAGCTGGTGTGGGATTCGGGTTAGGCCAAGGCCAGGGCCAAGAATTTCCATCGCTTCCTGGTGAAGGCATTCCGTCCAGATAGCCACCTATTATATCGTTGATGTTCACACTAGCATATGCATTAATGACAAGGTTGGACAGTCCAGGTGTAGAAAGAATTAATGTTAATGCTAGAAAAACATATAAAAAGTTATTATATTTTTTCATTTATACACTTACCTCCATTTAAAATTGTATTTCTTTGTAAACTCAAATCAATTTCGATAAGTAATACTGCAGTATTTATGCTCATTCTAAGAAATTAAGAGAATGTCATATTTATGAGACGCTTGTTTTTGTTATCAAAGAAAAATAAAGTAATTAGTTATGAAAGTATGATGATCAAAAATTCTTATTTAAATTATACCATCATTATTTTACTACTTTTTGAAACATAAGAAGAGAATGTTAAATAAAATTATATGAATTTCTATTACAAATTAAAACATATTTCATAAATATTAACAACCGTAATATAAATTAGAATTGTTTCAATATATTAAGATTAAAAATGTAGTCATCATAAGTGCATTTATTGTCTTTATTATCAGTTCCTCGACATCATTTGGTTTAAATAATAAGATTTTTGCTGTCCCCATAGATCTACCTAAAGTCAGTTTTAACCATAATGGAGGCATAAGTGATCTCAGCCCAACATTAACTGTGAAAGATAAAATAATGACCAAAGTCGGACAACCAGAGGATGAAAACAAGATGGAGTACAAGTCATTAATCTATGCTATAAACAGGGGAGATACAATATCGCTTAACTTTGAAGAGGAGCCTTCTCAAGTGGATGCTTTTCTCATAGACTATGAAACCGATTATAGTACGTTATGGGCGCTAGAAAAAACGCCAACCGGTGAGTATATTGCAAACACTCCCTCGCCGGGTCTTTATAATCTAGATGTACATGCAATATATCCAGACGGAGAATACGTATCATACTCGAAGTTACTTAACGTTGTAGATAACGATCTAAATCTTCTAAGTTTAACTCCTCAAAGCAATCAATGCGGTAATGAGATAACATTAGACAAGTTAACTGCAAGTGGCAATCCGGCTACAAGCATTTTGAATCAAGTAATTAATCAGCCATTAATCAAAGAGCTATCATTTGGGATTATCGATGAATTGAACGTTCAATTAAACGATGTTAAAAACATTTGTGGAATTCAATTAGGACTCAAGAATTCACAAAATGATATCAATTTCTTTGCAGTACAAAGTTCAACAGATGGATCACAATATTCTGATCCAATAGTTTTTGCAAACACAGGATTCAGCGGCGAATTACCAGAAATGTACATTTACCCATCTTCAGTTGAAGCCAAATTCTTAAAATTAGTGCCTCTTGGAGGTACAATGGAAAAAGGCCTTGGAATCACGGACTTTAAATTATTTGGTCCTTAATTCCTAACATAATTGTTTAAGACACAAATAAAGAAATAATTCTAATCTTCATATCTGAATAATAAAATCAATTTCTACTGGAGAATTTAATGGTAGACTATTTACCCCTATAGCTACTCTAGAGTGTCGTCCTAGATCTCCAAACACCTCAATAAGAAAATCTGAAGCTCCATTAATGACTTTTGGATGATCCGTGAAAGTATCATCACAGTTAACATAACCCGTGATTTTGACTATTCTTTTTACTTTATCTAAGTCACCAATTAAGCCCTTAACAATAGAGAAAGCATTTAAACAACAAATTTTACAAGCTAGTTGAGCATCCTCGATTGTAATTTGTTTGCCTACCCTCTAAATTTTAGGTCGTTTGATGGAGAATTTACATCAATTGGAAGTTGACCTGAAATAAAAACTAGATCGTTGACATTTACTATTGGGACGTACGAACCTAATGCTTTTGGTTTTCCATTTGGAATAACAAGATTTAAAGACTCTATTTTTTTTTCTGGTGTCATGTTTGGATATTCCATGATTAGAATTAAAAGGTTAACCTTTGCATTCAGTAACCTTTTTAATATCTTTGACTTTTGTTGTAAATATGTCAAAGGAGGGCGACCTTCCAAAACTTCCGATCAAAAAAAGGAAAATAGGTACTATAGGTGCCTCTCTTATTGTTATGGGATTATCATTGTTATTTATCTATATATTGTGGGCATCCTTTGGTTATATTGGCCCTTCGTTCTCATCTGATGTTTTAAATTTGCAACAATCAACTTTAAGAGCCCAATATCACTTACCGGAAGAACCGGTTATCACAGATCCTACGGTATTACAAACTCCACCTTCTCTTCGCCCGTTTTTGACAGACCAATGCAACGAGTGTGTCGACCTATGCAACTAGTGGTTCGACCAATGCAACTAGTGGTTCGACCAATGCAACTAGTGGTTCGACCAATGCAACTAGTGGTTCGACCAATGCAACTGATCAATCTTCAGACAATACTCAAGTATCAATAGTTCCAGGAGCATCTACTTTGACCGATACGGCATTCAGTCCAAGTTCTATCGAAGTCACTGTTGGTCAAACAGTAGTATGGACAAACGATGATTCCGCATTCCATACAGTAACATCTGGAACTGCCGGTGCAGCAGACGCGGGTAAGGAATTTGATTCGGGTCTAACTGGTCCAACAGCATTGACTAGTAAGGGGAAAACTTTTGAGCATACATTCGATAGAATTGGCGATTATCCTTATTTTTGTACTTTACATCCAGCAATGGTTGGCAATGTGATAGTGAAGTAAAACCAAAGACATTCTAATTTGTCTGTCTTCATTGATTAAATTAATAACGTAGATGTTTCCACTAGATTTGTTTAGCTTCCAGAGTGTGGTTTAAACAATTCATCTTTGCTCCAAATGCATATGAGAACATCAAAGATAAACGCCACCAGAACAAAGACCTCAACATGAATCTGAAAAGGGAGCAAAAGAAAAGGAAATGGTTGAAAGTGAAATTCTAATCCCGTGTTTCTTGCCAATCTGTGACTAAAGATCTACCATTTTATCTAATTGGGGTATTTTCAGAATAGTGTAAGAAAGTGGTGATCAATACATAATAAATATAATCATGTATCTTCAGAGTCATGGATAATCGTTTTGACAATGCAAAACCCAATTCGTTGATCAAAGAAAATAGTCCTTATCTATTACAACATGCTTATAATCCAGTTAACTGGTTGGCTTGGAATGACGATTCCATCAATTTGGCAAAAAAAGAAGACAAACCGATCTTTCTCAGTATAGGATATAGTTCATGCCATTGGTGTCATGTGATGGCACATGAGTCATTTGAAGATACCGAAGTTGCAAAAACCATGAATGAAAAATTTATTAACATAAAGGTCGACAGGGAGGAAAGACCAGATATAGATGACATATATCAAAGGGCATGCCAACTAGCAAATGGTAATGGGGGATGGCCATTATCGGTATTTTTGACTCTGATCTCAAGCCATTTTATGTCGGTAAATATTTTCCAAAAGATAGTAGTAGATATGGTATGCCCGGTTTATCCGAGATTTTAAATCAACTTTCTCAGGCCTAGACGCATAAAAAAAGCGACATAAATAAAACCACCTCGGAATTTGTAGGAGCGCTGATAAACACATCAAAAGATATATTGAACAACAAAACTGTAGAAATTGACAAGATAGTTCTAGACGAATCTGCATTGAATTTATTGCAGATGGCAGACTTTATTCATGGAGGTTTTGGAATCTCCCCTAAATTTCCTAACGTATCTAACTTATTATTTTTACTTCGTTACTATGATATTTCTGGTATTGAAAAATTCAAGGACTTTGTAACCTTAACATGTGAAAAAATGATTTTTGGAGGGATACACGATCACCTAGGAGGTGGGTTCTCAAGATATTCAACCGATCAAAAATGGTTAGTGCCCCACTTTGAAAAAATGTTGTATGATAATGCATTGTTGGTTATTTTGTTTTCTGAAATGTATCAAATCACTAAGGAAAAAATATTTAGAGATACTGTTGAGAAAACCTTGGATTATATTTTACGTGTGCTTACAAATAAGGAAGGAATTTTCTTTTCAGCTGAAGATGCAGATTCTGACGGAGAAGAGGGAAAATTTTATGTATGGTCTAAAAGAGAGGTCGCCTCAATCGTTCAAAGTCCTTTACACCAAAATATCTTCTGCGAATACTTTGACATCACAGAGGTAGGGAATTTCGAAGGGAACAACATACTAAATATCAAAATCTCCGTCGAACATCTAGCAAGAAAATATGGATTAGATGTGAAGGAGGTTAATAGCATTATAGCTGTGAATTCTACAAAGCTTTTTGATATCAGAGAGAAAAGGATAAAGCCTCAAAAAGATGATAAAACAATTTTATCATGGAATGCGCTATCCATATCTGCTTTTGTCAAAGGTTATAAGATAACAGGTAAAGAAGCATATTTGAAAACTGCTCTAACCGCGGTAGACGTCATCGAAACAGAGTTAAAATCCAAGGAAGGATATTTATATAGAATTTATAAACAAGGTAAGGCCAAAATACTTGCTTATTTGGATGATTATGCTTTTTACATAAATTCTCTTTTGGATCTATTTGAGGTAAAGACAGATCCAAGGTTCGTTGAATTAACATCTAATTATACAGATGTTTTGATAAAACATTTTTGGGACGAACAAGAAAATAATTTCTATTACTCTTCCGACTTGCATGAATCGATTCTCACTAGAACCAAAGTCTTGTATGATTTGGCTTTACCAAGCGGAAATTCGGTTTCAATATCAAATTTGATCCGTCTTTATCACATAACAGGGAAAACAATTATTTAGATATGGCTGAGAAAATGATGAAAGGATCTATCTCATCCGCGCTAGATAATCCATTTGGTTTTGGTTGGTTACTATCATCAGCGTATCTATATGTTAAGAAACCAACCGAAATTACCATTTTTTCAAAAGATGATAAATCAGATATGATTGATGAAATGAATAAAATGTATATTCCAAATGGTATTTTTTCTATTCTACACGAGGACAACCTCTTAGAAACGCTAGATCAGTACAATTTATTCAAAAATAAGTCGCTAATTAAAGAAAAACCTGCTAGCGATTTTGCAATAATATGTAAAGATTTTACATGTTCACCTCCATTGACGGATTTGAAAAAAATAAAAGATATTTTGTCCTCAAATTCATCAAAGGAAAGAATTAAATAATTTTTTTATGATTGTATCACAGTGTCAATTCTTCCGCAATTCAGATTTTTTTTTGTCATTGGATTAATTATTTTGGGGTTGGGATCAGTTTCTAATATCGATGTTTTTGGTCAAATGGAACAAACATCAAATAATTTTGATAAAGCAAAGTCATCTAGTGATGAGGCGATTTCTTTAATTGATTCTTTGAAGGGATCGTCATTACTTGATTCGGTAGTTGAAGGTATGCAAAATTTTTCTTTTCCCATAGCAAACCAATCAGACAATAACAACAATGACAATGAGATCTCGCAGACATTAGACAGTGCCTTAAATTATCTTGGACAGAATAGTACTACATTAAATATTACAGCTGTTTCTCCGGATAAGAATAATATTACTACATCGTATAACAGTAACAATTTAACCAATGATAATAATATTACTGGTTATAGTAACAGTAACAAGAATATAGAGGGCATGCAATCTATGACGATACTGCCCTATCCTATGACTATTTCTTCAAAGGATTACATCCCATTATACAGTTCAATGCCATTGAAAATTTTGAATGGAAACATTCTTGCAAAACTTCCGTGTAATTCTACCAACCCACTATTACAAATCGTAGGTACTTCTGCCGATAATAACGTTTTTCCCATTCAGATGAATCTTGTTTCTAACTTTTCAAAATTAGGGAGTATGTGTATGTACCAATCACTAATCCCCAATGATTTATCCAATCTTCTATATTCACATACGATAACCAATATTTATTTATACAATCCACTTGACTTCTCACTCGAAGTTCCAACAACAACTTCCATTTTTATTGGAATACACAAATTGACAGAGTGATCATATTTTAGATTGAATACATTATCCCACCAGAGACTATAGGAATAGATTCTAAGTTCGACAGATCCTTTATACGAGCGATAATGGCATTAAACCAAAGACTATCGATGCCTTGACTCCAAATTGTTATCTTTTTATAGTCCCTTTCTTTCCCCTGATGAAAAAAACCTTTACAATCTTCGACTGTCATGTTATTATATTTTTGACTAATTTCTTCAATAGCTAAATTTGCTTCTGATGGCAAATACAATATGGTTAGAGTAGGATATGGAATAGTATCTGCGGAAGTAGATGATGATGATGCATCGTTAGCCATGGCTGTATTATGTTTTAGACTTATATGATGATTTCGTTGAAAGATTTGAAAGATTTGAAAGATTTCGAGACTATAAATCAATGAAAATTCATAAAAGGCTATATGTTTATTATTTTAATATAAGAACATGAAGGCTGATCAATTCACAAAAAACATACTAGATTTGGATAATGATATTCTGTTCAGTGGGGTTATTGAAAAATCTGGACATTTAAATATCAGCAATCAAAGGGATTCTCTGGACAAACATCTAAAAGGTAGAAATGCGGAACTGATTATTTCTGAATCCGCATATACAGTTGATTTAAGGAAGGCGTTTATTACATCATTTGGAAGTCTAAACTCTATTTGTTATCAATATAGTTCACTAAAAATATTGATTATCCCAGTCAAAGAACACATGTTATTTTTAGTGATCAACAAAAATGTTGAAGCAGACGATTTGACTCAGAAAATTTACAATATTATTAATTCAACCAAAGAGCTGGATTTATACTCCTAAAGAGGGCCTTTATGATTGAACAAAAAATAACTTGATTTTGTTGTTAGTTATTTAAAAAAAATTATTCTTCTTGGTTCTTTTGCTGTAACCAAAAATCTAATAACCTAAAATAAGATGAAGTTGCTTCTTTCATGGTATGAAGGTATGCCTCTTGTAATTGTTCCCATATCAGAAAATAGTTGAAATTATTTTCCAAAATTTTATCGACATTTCCTTGTTTTCCATCGAGCCTGTTTGAATTCAAGTTATTTGCAATCAAGGAATCATTTTGTGAATCTTGTGGAATGGCCTTTTGTTCTGCTTCTAGTTTGGCCTTTTGTTCTGCTTCTAGTTTGGCCTTTTGTTCTGCTTCTAGTTTGGCCTTTTGTTCTGCTTCTAGTTTGGCCTTTTGTTCTGCTTCTTCTTTATTGGGTATTACGTAACCTTTTGGAAGTGTCATAGCTAAAGTGAAACAAGTGAAGATTAATGTTTTTCTAAGATTCTTAGAATAATTAATTCAAATTAATGCGATTATTGAATCAAAATTTTTTTTCGACATGTCCATTTTATATCGGGATAACAGATTTAAGAATTCGACTTTCTTTTTATCATAATTAGCAAATTTGTTTATTTGATCTGAAATGATACCTTTGAAAATTAACCCTTGAAATGCGGATGTAACATTATTAACTTTTCTTATGCAACTAGCACTTTCAAAATCTACTATAGTGCACTTTGAACCACGATGGGAAATTATTACATGATTATCCAACTTGTTTAGTTGACCATGATCTATGTGTAGTTTATCAAGTGTATAACATTGAGTCAAAATATTAATGATAATTTTTCGTATCAACTCTAAGTTCATTTTTGATTTTAGGAACCAGTTTCTTGCAGACAAACCTTCGACGAACTCCATTAAAAGAGTATTTTTCGTATAAGAATAAACCTTTGGCCCCAAATGATTCCTATTTACACTCTGGTAAAATTCAAATTCATTTTTCATATCGGTTCTACATGAGTCAATTCTCTTAATTTTTAGTGCCATGGTTTTACTATGCGTATTTTGAACTTTGAGCACCAATCCTTCACTTCCTTTCCCCAAAATCCTAATGGCCCTTATAATAGTACTACCTTCCAGGATTACAAATTTTAGATTTAACGATCTAAGTTCACTCAACCTAGAATAATAATCAGAGGTATTAAATCTGGGATAACATAATAAATCAATCAAATTAGCTGATGATAAAACAAATTTGTTAGAATACTCTTGCATCTGTATATAATAATTCAGAAACGGTATTTTTTATATGTTCATCCAAAGAAGGATATTGATCAAGAGTATATGTTTTAAAGGTTCGAATAAAATCACTCTTCAAGCCTCTAGGGATCCCTATTAGATCAGGCTTATTCTTGAGAACAAATTCCAAATAGACTTTTGCGTTAGTGAATTCTCTAAAAAGCAGGCATCTAGTTCTAGAATTGTTGTCCAACCATTTTAACGGAGAGTTATCATTAATCTCTATAAATTTTTCTACGTCATGTAATCTAAATATTTCAGGACCGATTTTAAAAGATAATTTAGGAATTGTTAGAGATTCATATAACAAAGAAATAACACAAACTTTTTCCTTTTCATGCACATTGCAGTTATATTTCAATATTCTAAAACCGTATGATTCAACAAATTTACATATTGACCGGGTCATTTTCTTAAGCTGCCAACAGATGACATCAGACGGCCTATCACTAAATTTGAATTCAATTACCAGAATGAAAGAAGACAATAAATCTTTGAGATCATTGTTTGAGTGAGATAGTGGTTCCGCTCCAAAATAATTAGTGCCAGGATTTGACAAAAATTTTCTTGAACCCTGGATTAGAGTCGCTACTGAACGTGATGAAATAGCACTGCCCAAATTTCTATTTTCATCTATTGGATCTAATATTACCAGAAAACTATCAAAAATCTTCTTATGCTTTTCCGGTTCATGATCGACGGGTTTTGTGATGCTGATAACAGAGTTAACAGTAGAGTATGTAGAAAAAAATTGGATAGTAGATAAAAAAGATCCGAATTTCAAAATTAGGACTTCACAAACATATCCACTAAACCCTTCTATAGAAATCTCCGCCCCATAAATTTTTAGAGATTTCAAAAACTTCTTAAGTACTCTCACTTGATTTTTCTTTTCCTGGTTCAAATTACTGATTACATAAGAGGTATGGAATGGAGAACGGTCTGCTGCACTTTTCCAATCCCCAAAGGAAACATCGTAGCATGGGACAATGTTAAACTTAACTCCGTCAACATAAGCTTCCACATAAGGATGATCTGCATATCTAAGATACGGAGAGTATTCCTTTAGAGATTGCATTCCAATTAGCTTTCCGTAAGCTTCAAAGTGACCGTAATCAACATCGTTCTTGAATTTGATAAAAATATCTATATCGGCTTCATTTTTAAGCCATGTTCCTTTAGCAAAAGATCCCCCGAGTACGATTTCTTTTATCATAAAACCAAGTTTATTTTCAGAAACACAAGATTCAAGTTTATTTTTCACCTTGTTAGCCATAGCATGAAGGTTAATTTCTTCTTCTGATGTAGGAGTACATTCCTTTAATATTCCTTCGATTAATTTATTGATACTAGGATTACTCATTTCTTTTACGCTCGTGCATCAAGGGTAAATAAATCAGAATATTTAGGACCATCTGCTGTGAGCATGCTTCGCTTTAATTTAATTTGGCATATTTCATCTGTAAATGGATCAAATTGAAAAATGGGATCAAAAGATATACGACTCTTAGAATGTCGATTTATACGAAAAATTGTAAGATGAGGGACATATACAGATTTTTCTTCACTAGAATCCTTTTGCGTTTCCTTCCCGTAGCTGATATTTTTTTCCAGCAATTTTGAAATTGCATCATAAAGGTCATTTAATTTTTTAGAACTTTGATTATCCAGCCCCAACCAGATAACACTTGGATTAGAGTTTTTTGGAAAACATCCCACATGAGTGAATCTAATCTCAAATGGATCGAAATCTAAACTTTTCAAATTGGTTATAATTTCTCTTACTTCAAAATCAGTCTTTTCCCCCAAAAACATTATTGTCAAGTGAAGATTATACCGGTTGATAAGTCTAACATCATGTTGGACAAATTCATATTGTTTCATAATTTGATTCTGAATATGGATTATTTTCTCAACCTTTGGAATATCTATTGCCACAAATATACGCATGAATACAATCAGATCAAATTCTATCTATATTAATTCTCAATAATCAAAGTAATCAAAAAACAAATATTGATAGAATGTTCACAGATAAGATCGAGGTTGTCGGTTCTAAACCAATTCATAATTTGTTTAACAGGAATGCCTGGTGCAGGAAAATCGACAGTTGCTACTTTCCTCCAAAGTAAAGGATTTCATCTAATAACTATGGGAGACATAATAAGGGAAAAAGCCGTTGAAAACAACTTGCCAATGGATGACAAAAGTCTTGGCGATTTAATGAAAAATTTAAGAAAGCATCACGGAAATGAAGTTGTTGCAAGGTTAGTGATGGAGAAGATTAAAGAATTTGAAAACGTTAGTCTTATTGTAGTAGACGGAATTAGAAGCTATGAGGAGTATATCGTATTAAAAAACATAGGATTTGTAAAGTTATTAGCTATTCATGCATCATCAACCATTAGATATGACCACATAAAATTACGAGACAGGTCTGATACACCTTCAAATCATGAAAAGTTTTTACAAAGAGATGAACGTGAGATGAGTGTAGGTATAAGCAAAGCCATAGCTCTGGCCGACGAATCGATTTCAAATAATGATTTATCTTTGATCGAGCTTAAGAATCACGTAGAAGTAATTATTAAAAAGTGGTCAGATGAGTATGATAACAGGAAGCAAAAAAGCTTTCTTATCACATAGAACAAAAATGGAGCTTGAAAGTATGGAAGTTATTGTCATAACTCCAATTAATTTGACTGAAGACACACAAAAGGTGGTTTTTGCTGTCAAAAACCTATTACCAGATTCAGAACTAGCAATAAGAAAGAATAATTTGTATACCAAGATGAATAATTTTGATGGTTTGAGAAAAATAAAAGACAAGATAAGATCAAAAAAAACACTGGCTGTTTTAGAGAGAATTCTGTATAACAATTACAACATGCAAAGTACTTGGTTTTTACTAAATAAACAGGCTGCATTTTCTGACGTGGTGGTATTAGTAGAAAACGAAAATGAATCCCCATTGGGACCCATAAAAATAACTGTGAATGGCTGCGAATTAGAAAGAATTAATGAATGGTTTGAGAAATAGAGGAATAAATAAAACACTTACTCTGCCGAAAGATCCCAGTAGTTAGCATCTTTGAATTCGGTTTTGGGTTTTCCAAGAGATTTCCACTCCTTAAATGATTTTGGATATAGCTTCACGTTTGAAATTCCTGCGGTCTTTAAGGCAAAAAAGGCTAATCCTGACAACGTTCCGACGCTTCCACAGTAAGTGATTATCTCATTGTTTAAGTCAATACCCCTATTTTCAATGAATCGTTTAAGTTCAGAAGGATTTCTTAAAATGGAATTTTCCGAGCGCAACATGGTGTATGGAATATTCTTTGAATTAGGAATGTGTTCTGTTAAAAAATTCAATCTTTCTCGAGAATCAATTATGATCTTATTTGTATCATTTTGAGCATTTTCTATATATTCAGCATCTGCAAATATGGAATAGTCTATATCAATAGAATGTGAAACTTTAGAATATTTGTTAGACTTCCTTTCAATTTCTAAACCTAGTTTTTTCCAATTATCATAAGTAACTTCCAATAATGCAACGTTTCTGTGTCCAACAAACTTAAATGACCATGCTACCCTTGACGCGAGTGCACCAAATGTATCATCATAAATGACTACCAAAGTGTCATCTGATATACCAAGATTATTCAAAATATTAATTATGGACTCGGGGTCATCATTGGATAATAATTCAGCTAATGGTAAAGAAGCGGCCGTCTTTATATGACCTTTCAAATATTCGTCTCTTTTTCTGACATCCACAACTCTAACTTTATTTTTTTTTATTAGGGTTCTTAGAGTATCAATATCACATACAAAATTCAAGGAAGGTGTTGATGGAGGATTTGCTTTTGATTTTACACGTTTATTTACGATCTTAGATTTTACCTTTACCTTTACCTTGACATCATTTTTCTTTCGCTTTATGGATTTGCTCAAGCAGCGCATTCGCCTCTAGCAGTTTTTGCTACAAAATTGGTATCGGTTCCATAGTCTTTGTAAAAATCAGGGGCGGTGGAAAATGCGGGTAACTCAATTATAGGTAAAAGTAAATTCTTCATGTCATCTACATTCTTAATTTCGCCAGGTCCATTTCCATTTGAAATCTTGTAAATCCATTCATTTAATTTTTCATTACCTGTCCTTTCTTTTTTGAAATGTTCAAATATTTTAAGAACGACGTCCAGCACCTTTTTAGCTGGAACACGCATGATTGCCTTGCCCAGTTCGCCATTCTCGCCAGTACTACCAGCAAAAAGCATGGTATAGATTGGAACCATGGATGTTCCAATCCTAGTAGCACCACCATAGAAACCGATAGTTGCGACCTCATGCTGTCCACAAGAATTAGGACATCCGCTAATTTTGATAGAAGAATCAACAAAGTCTTTATCTAAATCAACATTTAGTTCCAAAAATTTACTTTGGATTTCTTTTGCAAGCCTATGAGAATTAGTAATAGCTAGATTACATGATGTAGTTCCGGAACAACCTACAGTAGATACAATTGTATTTGCACCAGGATTTCCTAATCCATTACCGGATAGTTTTTGGAAAACCTTTGGTAATTGATCTGCTTTTATATATCGGACCAGAAAGTTTTGCTGAGGAGTCGTTCGGGCTTTTTTTTCTAGCGAAAATTCCCGGATACATTCTGCAAAAATCCGTAACTGACTAGAGGTGATATCGCCTGCACCTAAGGTTATATACACACTGTAATAACCAGACTGTTTCTGAGCAACAACATTGGTATTTAGCCATCGAGTGTATGGCGTGTCGCCAGAATTGGAATTTATTACAGGTAATGTAATTTTACTCTTTGTAGAGGTAGAGGAAATTGAAATATTATTCAAATCTCCAGTATTCAAAAAACCATCATATGATTTTCTTGTGGGTATAGAAATTGTTGCTTCAACCAGGATTCGTTCCTTCAATAATAAGCCCTGAAATTTTTCCCATCCGATTTCACTGACCAAATAACGCATTCTATTTCTTGCAAGATTTTCTCTATTTCCTAGTCGATCATATAGTCGAATTGTAGCTATAGAAGTAGATAAAAGCCTAGATTCTGGAGTAAACTCCTCTAATAAATGACCTATAAAAGAGGCAGCGCCTAAGCCGCCTCCCAAGTAGACCCGGAAGCCCCTTACTCCATCACGGACTGTAGGAACTAGGCCCACGTCGGCTATCCTTACATAACCATGTTCTGGACAACATGAAAAATTAAATTTAAATTTTCTGGGAAGATTCTGACAAATAGGATTTCTTAGAAAAAACCTCGCTATTGCTTTAGCGTAAGGAGTAGTATCAAATGGTTCATTAGGACATACTCCTGCAAAATGACTGCACATTACATTTCTAATGGTATTACCGCAAGCCTCCCTAGAAGTAAGTCCTACTTCAGCTAAACCGCGAAATACTTCACTTACATCTTCTAATTGCACCCAGTGCAATTGAATATTTTGTCTGGTAGATACATGAGCAGATCCGATTGAGAATGATTCTGATAGACTGGCAACCTTTTCAAGCTGGGTAGGCGTGATATCACCACCTGGAACCTTTATTCTTATCATACTAAATTCACTATTTAATCTAGAGCCATACGCACCGTTTTGAAGTCTAAAACGCCTAAATTCATCTGCATTCAATTTATCTTGACGATATAGCTTTACCTTATTAGCAAAATATTCAGATTCTTCTGCTAAACCCCATTTTTCATTAGTCTCGAGTTCTTTATTTTTCGCTGAAGAAAGAACATCATAATCAATAGATTTTGCCAACGTTAATAATATTGTGTTTAACAAACCTTATATTTTTTATGGAATAGGCTTATTTGACACATATTGAGCAATTTTCGTATTCATACGCTAATTCAAATTTAGAAAAACTTATAGTTACAATTAAAAAACCTATATTAAGGTGGGGTCGTAGCGAAGCCAGGCATCGCAACGGGCTCCAGATCAAATAATGGGCAATTATTGAAGAAACCCGTGGATCAGGGGTTCAAATAATATAAGTACATATATTAGAACAATTCCCTTCGGCCCCATCTTCCCTCAATCATTCTGAAGTTTACACAATGACAATGAAAAACAAACTAGACATTTAATAGATTAAGAGGAATAATGGTTGTTACATAATTATCAAAAATTAGCAATAATAAATTATTACATACATGCACACATATTATATTAAATGGATTGAAACATGCGGTCCAATTAAAACAGTGAATATATGAGTATGAACCGATATAAACTCTGAAAAGACGAATATTAACAAAATTTTAGAAAATTATTTGTTCTTCTTGAAGCTAAAATAACAAGAATGACATCGATCTTTACCATAAATAACTCCAGAGTTACCACACTCAGAGCATTTTTTTTCATTATCAACAGTGGAATCCAAGGATTTAATCTTTTGAATACATTTGTTACACAACGGAGCATCTAAATTATGGCTAGATATGAAGACTTCCCCACATTGTGAACATCTGAAACTATAAATTTTTCCTCTAGGTTTCCATTTCTTGAATGGATTAGCTGTAAAAGTATATAGTATTTTTCTAAATGGATTGGCCATAAAGTACATTATATTTATGCAATCAGACATTTTAGTTTAATGGCATAGGAAATTCAATAAAGGATACTACAACCAAAGCAGAGAACTATAAGCTTCTATATAGTTGCCTATTCCCTATACGGATAAAAAAAACTCCCGAGGAAATCAATATCAAAGAAATAAATAAAAATAAAGGATTTATCAATTGTCTAAGATATTCAGGTGCACTTGAAAGGTAATTGCAGTTCTCCTCACAAATTTTTGTAACTGGAAACAGTAGTAAAATCAATCCAAATAAAATCAACATAATGACTCCAGCCGTAGAGATCAAAGCACCTATCTTTATCATACGACGATATCTCAATGAAGTACCCATCTAACAATCTTACCTTAATACTAATATTCAAGTTTAGATGCATCTATAGTAACGTATTTGTATTCACCATTTTGTGAGACCCTATTGAATTGTTTGTTATAGTATAAAAAAGGAACATCGTCTTTCGTATGAAGATCCCAAATCTTATGTACTTGATCGAAATATACTTTTCTTTTTTTCATTTTGCGTCTAATTATTTCATGACATATTATGTGAGATATTTTTGCACAATTATTATCAGCAAAAAACTTTTCATTTTTGAAATCTGAAGAAAAAACTTTGGGTCTCAACCAAGCGGCTAGTCCAAAATTCTCACCATGATATACATCCATACGACAATCCGACCATAAAGGTCCAAAATAAGCGAGATAGAAATGAAATATGGAGAAACCCCTTTCTCGATGATCTCTTAATAGATATGCGAGATTAATCCTATCGAATAATCGTCCAGGAATTACGGGTAAGATATCAACCTCTACAGATAAATCTTCTTTAAATTCACGTTTAATCCACCACTGAAAGAATCGCACCATCGAAGAAACATAACCCCAATCTTCTTGATATCGCTTCTTCCATTCTTCATTTTTTGATACATAAATAAAAAAAAGCTTATCTTGCAATAATAACCACACATCATACATCAATAAAATTTTTGACACGTTAAAAGTCTACTAAAAACCCATTCGTATACAAAAAGTTCATAATTTAGAAGCAATATAGACAAATTAGATGTCATTTAGAAAATTAGGCGCTGTAATACTTTTAGTTTCAGATATGAATAAATCTGTTCAATTCTATAGAGAAACTCTAAATCTGCCATTAAAAAAAGAATCTGATGAGTGGACAGAATTTTTCAACAAAGAAACAGTATTGGCATTACATCCAGCTAAACACAAACAAAATCTGAAATCGGGCCAGCATATTCTACTTGGTTTTTCTGCAAGTGATTTTGATAACACAATCAATAAACTAAAAGAGAAAGGTGTAGTTTTTTTTAAAAATCCTAAGGAAGAAGGTTTTGGAAAGCATGCAATAATAGAAGATCCGGACGGTCATCTAATTTCAATTGTAAAATTAAAAAGCACTCAAAGTGAAGAGGATGGATTTGATTTTTTGGGGTTAGTTGGTGCAGAATAGATAAATCATCACTATTTTTTATATAAACAAATAACGATGCAATGTAACAATTTGTTTATAACAAAATTGGATTAGACGAGAATATAATATCAAATATCGTACAAAACTCAGGCTATGCTAATCAACATATCAAAGGGGTTTTGAAAAGGGAAGCATTATTGGTGGATCGAATTATGGGACTTTTTTACCTGGATTTAGTAAATTTAGTGGATCAAACGACTTTTTGAGATAACTAAAATAGCTATAAACAAAATTATTGTATACATTTTTTATGAATGGGGTCCTAGTTATTCCATCACCGTGTTCAGCCGTGATAGTTCCACGATATTCAAATACTTTTTTAAAAGTCTCGTTAGTCATTTTTTGTAGAATCCTCGCTTGTTTGGAATGAAGATGATCTTCAGAATTATTATGGTTATCTAAAATGGGACGGGTATGAAGATTTCCATTACCTACATGGCCGTATATAACATATTGTAGATCATACTTGTTATAAAGTGATAAAAGATAAACAACATAATCATGAAGATGATCGATTGAGACCGCAGTATCCTCTATTATAGTAAATTGTCTTCTGTTTCCTACGGTATTTTTTATAGCCATGTTCAACGCATTTTTCCTCGAGTGCCATAATTTATTTATTGAATCTATGTCATGAGCATGTTCTACAATCTTGCCGCCAGGATATATGCTCCTTTTTAGCAAATCATGTATGTCAGAGATTTTGTCCCGAAATTGATAAAAATACTCTATAAATAGCAAACAACCATTCTCATTTACCGTATTCAATTTAATTGAAGAATCCATAACGGAATAATCCAAAAGTTCAACTGCTACAGGTACAGTAGAGAGAATTTTTTTGGTATATAAACAAGCAGACAAGACATCAGAAAAATACACTAAGAAAAGAGATCTGAAAAGGGGTAGGTCCAATATCTTTAATCTAAGGGAATCGAAAATTGATAATGTTCCCTCTGAAGCTGCAAAAATATTTTGAGGTTTGAATTCGGGAGCAAAAACAGAATCTAATCTATAACCACATGAGTTCTTACTGACCTCAGGATAATATGAAGCTAATTTATCTTGAATAGAAATTATGGGTGATAGAATTTTTCTTAATCTACTATCACAAGCACCATTTTCAGCAAAACCTTCGTCTCCGTTTGAATAGATAAAGTCAACACGATCTAAATATTTAAGGATACTCCCGTATCCTAAACCATGTGGTCCAGAAGAATTATTGGAAACCATCCCTCCAATGGTGCAATAATTACTACTTGCAGGATCTGGTGGTAAAAACTTGCTTTGTTTTTTTAATTCTTTATCCAAGATACCCTTAACTACGCCAGGCTGAACGGTTACAGTTCCAGATTGGATATCCAAATCAAGAATCTTGTTCATATATTTAGTAAAATCTAAAATCAATCCATTGGATAGACTTTGACCAAGTAAACTTGTGCCTGCACCACGACACGCAACAGACAAGGCATTTTTGCTAGCACAATTCAAAGACGTTACTATATCCGTCTTATCTTTAGGGAAACAAACTAATTCGGGGTAAATTTGATGATAGCTCGAATCTACAGAATAATAATCTCTAATCCAGGATTCATTAGAAATATCACCACTGTAGGAAAGCTTTAGTTCATCATATACATTCATTGATTAATTTAATACCTATATACAATATAATATTTTTAGTGTAAGAAGAAAAAAGAATTACTTCATGAAAATCTTTATTTATTTTTTATCTCGATATAATAACCTTAATTGGCTTTTGATCAATAGAAGGAAAAGAAAAAAGTGTGGTCAACAATGACATTAAAAAGGTATTCAAGTGGATGGAAAACATTCTACATATGGTTACCAAAGACCAATAGTTAGCATAAGGATGACATTAAAATTAATACCAACATTCATAAAAATTTGATCTACTGTTCATCATTAGTGAGTAATGTTTTGTAAAACGGTCTACCATATTTATAGCTGATATTTCAATCATAAGGATTGTAATGAAACTAAAACACGGGTTTCTGGAGATACTAATCACAACTTTGATACTTACTTCTACTTATACAGGAGTTTTTTTAGGACTAGAATGGGTTTGGGCTAGCAATACGGTTATTTCAACAGTTGATGTGGGGGAACGCCCGTCTGCTCTGGCGTTTAACCCTAGCAATAATAACATCTATGTGGCTAATACTAATTCAAATGATGTCTCTGTTATAGAAAGCTCTAGCAATACGGTTATTTCAACAGTTGATGTTGGAGATGGTCCATCTGCTGTGGCGTTTAACCCTAGCAATAATAACATCTATGTGGCTAATGCATTATCAGATGATGTCTCTGTTATAGAAAGCTCTAGCAATACGGTTATTTCAACAGTTGATGTTGGAGATGGTCCATCTGCTGTGGCGTTTAACCCTAGCAATAATAACATCTATGTGGCTAATGCATATTCGAATAATGTCTCTGTTATAGAAAGCTCTAGCAATACGGTTATTTCAACAGTTGATGT
>JARFXS010000123.1 GCA_029194465.1 Candidatus Nitrosocosmicus sp. | reverse complement strand
CCTCAATACTGCATGCTTGCAGTTAGGGGTCAAAATGGTTAAGGATCCCTTTATGTTACTTTCATTTTTGACGTTACCCGTTATACCTTCCTTGAAGTTGACCGACAAAGGCTTGGTAGATGTTGATAATTTTTGCTACACGAGTTTATGGTTAGACTAATTACCAAAACATATCATACCATGTCCCATGTGTTCTCAACCTGATTTGAGTGGTATTGTTAGATGGTGTATACATATCAAATTACAAACATAAAGTTATCTAGAGGATACGGTTATTGTACTTGTTTTATTTTTTTTATATGTTTATCTTTTTTATCTAGCTGGAATTTGATTATGTTGAGTTGGTTAGATAATTTAAAACATTAAATATTATTAATAATCAGAGATATTAGACTAGATTACTAATCTATGTAGATATCTAATGATCTGGATTAATTTTTTCATCGTGACTAACTTTGTGTTTCCAAATCATATATCAATTTTAGTAACGATTGATGTTTACTTGGCTTTGACTGGAACGTCAAAACATGGATGAAACATTTGAAAAGATCAAGTATAATAAATATGTTGAATATAAGGGGAGTATAATGAGCAATAGAGATTTTAACCCATTTGACTGGTATAGAAATTTCTTTGGAAGACACGCAAATAAGAATAGAGGGGGATTTTTCGATGATTACTTTGCTGGATTTGAAGAGATGCAAGAGGAGATGGAGAGAATATNCAAAAATCGACTCGGTGATTACAGGTCTTGATATCCTCAATACTGCATGCTTGCAGTTATGGGTCAAAATGGTTAAGGATCCGTTTATGTTACTTTCATTTTTGGCGTTACCCGTTATGCCTTCCTTGAAGTTGACCGACAAAGGCTTGGTAGATGTTGATAATTTTTGCCACACTAGTCTATGGTTAGATTAATTATCCATACATATCATACCCTAAAACATATTTTTTCAACCTGATTTGAGAGGCATTGTTAGATGGTGTATACGTATCAAATTACAAACATAAAAGTTATCTAGAGGATATGCTTATTGTACTGATTTTATTTTTTTATTTATTTGTCATTTTTTTTGAGATGGAATTTGATTGTTTTGAGTTACTCAGATAATTTAGACTAAATTACTGATCTATATATATCCTAAAGATCTGGAATAATTTTTTCATCTTAACTGGTCTTATGTTTCCAAATTAGATATCAATTGTAGTAACGATTGATGTTTACTTGGCCTTGACTTGAACGTCAAAACATGTATGAATCATTCGAAAAGATCAAGTATAATAAATATGTTGAATAAAAGGGGAGTATAATGAGTAGTAGAGATTTTAACCCATTTGACTGGTATAGAAATTTCTTTGGAAGGCACGCAAATAAGAATAGAGGGGGATTTTTCGATGATTACTTTGCTGGATTTGAAGAGATGCAAGAGGAGATGGAGAGAATATTTAAAGTATTTAATAATATTCAATCCAATGCACCAAAGGAATTGGTAAGAGAGTATCAAGGCCCAGATGGTACCAAAGTGAGAGAAGTTGGACCAATAGTTTATGGATATTCGATGACAATTGAACCTAGCGGCAAGCCGCACATAAACCAATTTGGAAACGTTAAGAATTTGGCGGGAGGATCAAACAGGCAAGAAATAAATCTCACTGGTATGACCTCAGGATAACGTGGCACAATGAAGAGAACCTCTGGCAGATCTAAATACTACCGAAAAGGAAATTAAAGTTATAATTGATACCCGGAATAAAAAAGAGGATATTAAAATAAATGCAAACAGAGCATGAACAAATCACAACTTCTGGTTCTCAAAGAAAATATCATAAAACTATTGAAATACCGCTCGAAGCTGGCATAGATTCAATTTTAGATCTAGCTATACTATTGGCATACTGGAAGTCATTTTCAATAAAAAAAAATGTAAAACCAAAAGGTAAGGAGGTAAAGGTGGAGTAAAACCACATAATTTCCACTGATTCAATACCACATTGTTAAAGTGGCTATCAATCTTCCTTGTTATTGGCAATTTATAATTATTTTCTGAACTTATAATCATTAACTAGTATCCTAATTATGCATCTTTACCATCCATCAACCTAAGAGGCAAATAACCATTATTACTGTGAAAGACAAAATTGCCCTTCCAAATAAATCAAAAAATGGACCGTTATCGAATTAGCATTAATTTATCGCAATAGGACAGGTCGAGCATTTACTGGAATACGGAATAATACATAAGGTTTGACTCGATGATCCTTACCTTTGTTATAACGGGCTTGGCGATGTAGCTGGTTAGCAGTAACATAAAGGTATCCATCTGTTGCTAGCGAAAGTGTATCGGGCCATAGGAGGCTTGAATCACATACCAAAGTTTCCCATACCTTGTCAGAATTTCTAAGACGCAGAATGGCATTATGCTCATAGTTAGTTGAGTAAATACTTCCTGTGGCATCTGATTCAAGACCGTCCGATGCACCACCCTTGTCACCATGATCTTTTATGGTAGCAACAACCTCTGATTCTGGTATATTACGATCAACAAGGGCATCTATATCTACGCTGTATAACTTACGACTCCCAAGAGGACAGTAGTATAGACGAGATCCATCGGAGCTAATCGCGATGCCATCAGCGCCCATGCTGGCTCCATGCTTCACTGATCCATCTTGTTGTTCTTCTAGGAATGGTTTACCTTCTACGAGTGGAAGAAAAGTTTGCAGATCCTCAGGTTTTGTTGATTGGTGATCATCAAGTCGACGCCAGCCTTCTCCAGATGCAAGGTCAACCACAATAATTCCATTTGATCCCTTTTGAGAAGAATCTGTAATAAAGGCAATACCTTCATCACCTCTCCTCAAATCGAATCGAACATCGTTTAGATAGGTTGTAGGTAGAGCCACTGTTTGAAAAACAAATCTTTTTGATTACTTTATTTGTTTATAAATCAGCACAAACTAACTTTGGTCCTCCATATTCTGTGGGTTGAAATAAGGGGCTACCAGTATCAAGAATCCACAACCGGTCAATAGGGTCAACAACAACAGACTGTAACGATACTAAAGTTGAACTTTGATCACTTTCGTTGGTTTTGTTTAATGACTCATCGGGATATGCGACCATGTTCCCATCTTTATGAATTTCCGCAACAGTATATTTGACATCGTCACCCCACTTCGGAAAGTTTACAAATATTCTGCCCTTGTGGGATACCGTCACCCTGTTGGCATGGCATCATTGAAGAAAGCAACGGTCTCTAATACGCCCAGTGGATTTGCATATGGCAACTTGTGTAAGTTATATTTTTGGATTATTTGACACACTGTGTTATCAAAAACAAAAGCTCATATACATGAGATTTTTTCGCTGCCTTTAAGGGTGGTGTTCTCTATCGTTAAATCCATAGAAACTAGAATCTTGCAATCCCGACAAGATATATGATCAATCTTTTCGGTAAATTTCACTCAACAATTGACTCTATCTTTATAATTATAGAATTGAGATCAAGGCATAAATCTCTGTTGCAGTAATATGATTTCAATGAATAAATATTCATTTGTCTTTTTAGCAGTAATAACCACTGCCTTATTATCTACTGGTAGCGTCGTAACAAATGCTTTCTCTAGTACTCAGGTAGCGTATCATATTGTCCACCAATCTGCTTAGATGAAGTACAACAGCATGTAAATGATGCAAAAGATGCTCTAAACGATGGAAAACTCATTGAGGCAGCATCTGAATTAGATATAGTTAGTAGCTTATTAGACCAATTAGACGATATGACTAGTAAATCAGAGTAGTATTAGACTATTACTCTGGTCAATATACATTCTAAAATTAATCTCAAATGATGATCCATAAGACAATAATTCGCCATCTTCATACTCCTAATGTACTACCTGCTGGATTAATTGAGGGATTAGCAACATTATAATACATTTTAATGGTTCCATGGCTATTCTGTCCTAATAATCTTATTTGTTCACTATAACTAGCATGTAGGGCAAAAAATTTCTTGGCATGTCAGGCATCAAGGGTTTGCTCAGTTATTAAAACAATAGTTTTTGCGATACATGATTTCTATTCTTGTTTTTCTTCATTAAAATGAGGTAATACTTTTTTGCAAAATTGTTGCACAAAATCAAGTTCATCAGGACTAGTACTATGCAGATAAATCTGAGTGAAACCGCATTTAAAATATTCTTCAAGTGGTTTTATCAAATCTTCCACCGATGTTACTATTAAAGTGGACTTTTTTAGTTCTTCATCCGATACTACTTCTAATGCTTTTTGTTGTAATTTTCTTGGATCATTAATGGTAGTATCAAATATATTCTTAATCTCACTTGCTCTCCAAAAATTTGTGAATTTGAATGCCTCATCGTAATCCTCAGAATAGGATATCCTGGGTTTGCCTATTTTTTCAAGCTTAGTTGGATCTTTACCCGCGGCCGTAGCAGCCTGATCGAATTTACTAAATGTTTCTTTTGATTTATCAGGTTTTGATATCGTGATCAATCCATCTGTGAGAGTTCCGGCAGCAGTAGTAGCCTTGGGTCCCGATGCGGCCATATATAACGGGATGGGGTATGTAGGAGGAGAATATAGTTTAGCCGATCTTATCTTAAAATATTGACCATTGTAGGTTAAAAATCCATCTTTGTCGATATGTTTTTTGTCCGAAGTAACTATAGCTTCCATATTTGACTGAGGTTGTAGCCCTTTTTTCCACAGAATGTTTATTATTTCAATTGCTTCTATAGTTCTATTTAATCTAGTTCCAGGTGAGGGCCATTCAAATCCAACAGAAACTTCATTCATAGCTTCTCCGGTACCTAGTCCCAAGCTGATTCGGCGTGGATACAATATGTCAAGGGATGCAAATGCTTGAGCTATTATTGCAGGATTGTATCTGTAAACTGGAGAAGTGACTCCAGTAATAAAATGCATCTTCTTTGTTCTTTCTGCTGCTGCTGTAATCCATATCCAAGTAAAATTTCCAAACCCTCCATCATTCCACCAGGGATGAAAATGATCA
>JARFXS010000018.1 GCA_029194465.1 Candidatus Nitrosocosmicus sp. | reverse complement strand
TTTGAAATATCATAAAAATGATTCTCAAATATTGAAAGATTTCAATGACCCATCAACAAGTATTATAGGTTTGAAACTAATTTTGATAGCCAAAACTGAATATACCTTTCTATATTTACTCTCAAAAATTTTTGCGCCGTAATCGTCATTAAAAGAGTATTAGTTTGGATATATTGTGCTCAAGTCGAAGATTTTGAAGAGGCTTCTTCGTTAAGATAAAAAATTAACGGGCCAATTTTTAAATGCGCCAATAGGTTTTACCCTTAAAGATATACCGATGGATCCTTTCACAGCATATAATCCACCATCTTCGACTTCTGCAACTGCTCTAATGCAATAGAGTCGATACCAAAAACTCCAACTTTTCCTTCTCCATTAATCTATTCCATTTATTTTCAGGTTAGCATACTTTTCGGAATGAATTCCCAATTTTGAATGGAGTACGCCCTCGTCATCGTCTACAAAAACAAGCTTTTTATTTTCAATTAAATTTCTATAGTCCTTACAAGTAAGGAATTACTAAAGTTATTAATCAAAGATTTTTCATATCCTCTATATTTGATTCCAGATCATGAAGATTTAATTGATTGTGCATGTTGTTCAACAACAACATGATGTTAATAAATGTTGTTCATGATGCACATGTTGTTCAACAACACCTTTATCAGACAGGAGGTATATACAAATATCAAACATGAGTGAAGCGGTATCGAAATTATCTTTGGAGACAAAGATAAAATTGAAATATAAAGAATGGGAGGTCGAAATTTCATGTGTAGAAGATAAAGTTAAGAATGTAGTGGAGAATGTCCTTACCGGAATAGATATCGCCTCGCTCTCAAGTGCAAATACCAATAGTGAAATTGAAAAATTAAAGACGGAAATTGATTTATTAAAATCTAAAATTGATGGAGACACTAATTTGCAAAATATAAATCAAAAAAGAAACAATGTTTCATTAAAGGAACTTGCAAAGAATGGAAATACGTGTAGAAGTTTGATGGAAAAAATCTTTTATGAGAAATTTTTTGAAAGTGAGAGACTACTTATAGAGGTTCACCAGGAGTTGTCAAGAATTGGATATAATTATGATAAAACAGCAGTATCACATTCTTTAAGTGACATGGTAAGAGAAGGGATATTAACTCGTGTAGGAACTCTAAGAAACTACAGATATATCCAGAAAAAGCCATTGTTTGAAAAGTAACTAATTTAGAGTAATTTTTTTGCCATAATATCATTTAACCATTTAATTCCGATAGTGGTAATCCCATACACTACTGATTCTGCTTGATTTTCCTTATTTACACTTTTTATAACATATCCAACTTTCACTAATTCAGACAATCTTGAACTAATAGATTTCGGATTTAGGTTTGTTGTAGATTGGATTTCGGAAATAGGAGATGATTTTTCAGAAATCTTGCCCAATTCGAATGCTATTTTTGACCCCAACAAAAATAACATCACTATTTCCTTATCGGAAAATTTCTTATTATGAATTTCTCCAAGGTTTGGCAATATTTTGGGCCCCTCTGGCGTAATTTTGATTATAGATGAATACATCTCGATTAATTCGGACACAGAGTAATTTAAGGAAATTTTCTGAGCCAAGCGTATCTCTGGAATATTTTTGGTAAGAAAAGAAATAGTAGACAAAAGGACATTCTCAGGCTCCCCACTAAATTGCACTTTTATATCGTTATATTGAATAGAGATATTTACAACATTATTTTTGTTTGGATCATCGTAAACCATGTAAATATATTCAATAAATTGATAAAATGTTATAAACTTATGAATGTATATCTATTACCCTTATTATGAACTTTTATCAAAGTAGTTTAGGAAGTAGATGAAAAGTACATTAATGGATGAATTGCCAAAGGTCTTAGGTCAAATTACTAGAAATGTCTAAGGATAGTGATAATAAGAATAATTTCATTAAAACAGGATTTACCAAATTATTAAAACCTTTTGAGGATTCAATGAACGAAGTAGAAAAAATTTCGAAAGCCTTCGGATTAGCATTGAGGATTTACAGTAGTATGACGAGAAAATATCAATATGATAAAATTGAACCTCAAATTAATCATTCACTAAGGGTAGCATTAATTCTAAACGAAGAGATGAACTCAGATAGTTCAGATCTGGTTTGTTCTGCACTACTTCATGATGTTGTTGAACAACATGCGCATCATGGAACAACATTTATTAATATCTAGTGCTGTTTGTCAAATACGTACAATCAATTAAATCTTCATGATTCAACTAAATATAGAGATATGAAAATCTTGATTAATAACTTTAGTAATTCCTGTTTTGTAAGGACTATAGAAATTTAATTGAAAATAAAAAGTTGGTTTTGTAGAGACGATGACGAGTGGCGCAATCTATCTAAAATTCGGGAATTCATTCAAGTGTATTAACCTAAAATAAATGGAATAGATCTAGTGGAGAAGGAAAAGAGCTGGTATCGACTTAGCTGTATTAAGGTTGCAGAAGTCGAAGATGGTGGATTGCGTTTAGAAAGGATATCTGTATATTTCTCCTTATAAGTAAACCTGCTGCGCATTTTGAAATTGGGTCTGTTAATTTTTATCTTAACGAAGAAGCTCTTCAAAAATCTTCGACTTGAGCACAATAGATTCAAAACTAATACTTTTTAATGACGATTATAAAAAATTTTTGAGAGTAAATATAGAAAGGTATATTCAGTTTTGGCTATCAAAATTAGTTTCAAACTCTATAATACTTGTTGATGGGTCATTGAAATCTTCAATATTTGAGAATCATTTTTATGATGTTTCAAAAACTATAGAAAATTCTGTTATCAACAAAAATTCATTAATTGGAATAAGCAAAAACTCCAAAATAAAGATACTAAAGTATTTGTCATATCCTTTAATAAGATCTAAGACTTGCTCCTATGTTGACATAAATCTTGTTATTCGAAGCTTGATTTCTAAGACATATGGGGAACATCTTCTAGTCAAGTTGTCCAGCAATCAATACTCAAATATACTAAGGGCTGACGTAGTATCATATAATAATGATGTGGATAGTACTTTAGGAACTTTACTATATAACGAATTAATTCATTTTGGCTATCCAAGCACGCTCCAACTTTCACATCATATCTCTGTTTTTTCAAATACGGACTTGGCAAGCATGAAGAGTTTCATAAAGTCTAATTATTCTGTTAGAGAAATTTATCAAGAGAATGCTAGATCATCTGTTTTAGGGACTGTCTGGAGATGAAAATTCTATCAAAAACAGGCGATGAAATTCTCTTACTTGCGGTAACAAATGATTTTGCAAATAAGGGTGACTACTTTGTTATTGAAGATTTTAACAATAGTAAGAAACTACTTGTTCAATTCTATGACGAAGAGTATTTTTCATCATCTTCTCTTGTGGAGGAAATAATAAAAGATGAAGTGATTTCTAAATTTAGTACTGAAAATATTTTTGATCCCTTGGAGATCACCAATCTATCTCAAACAATACGGGATGTCAGGATCTTTAAAACTAAAATAAGGGCTTCTATTGATAACGAAAATCAAATATCAACCGATGTAGATTGGGTACCATCAAGAGTAAACTCCAAGATAGTCAAAATTGGATTAAATGAGATAAAGGCTTTATTAAAGAAAAACATGCAATATCCAATATCATTAGGTAAATGCGGATCTGATAATCAAAACTTTGAAATTTTTGCTGAAGATCTTGATGGTAAGCTAAACATAATCACAGGTAAGAAAGAAACCGGTAAATCTCATCTTTCAAAAATATTGATCAACTCTCTCATACAATATGGGGCCTATGTAATAGTATTTGATTTAAATAATGAGTATAGTGGGCTGTCCTGTAATATTGATGGGATGCCCTCATCTATAAGCGATAAGCTTCTTTTATTAAATCCTGGAAGAGAATTGAAATTCGACTTAACATATTTTGGAAAACCTTCTATTTCTAATATGTTAAAAAATGCATTAGATATGCCTTCTGCTTCACTAAGAGAGTTTTTTAGGATATGGGATTCGCTAGAAAACAAAAAGATACTTAGTCTATTTGAGCTTGGTAAGGCTTTTGGAACTTGGACTATTAATGAATTGGTGAGGGATGCATTATTATCCCGATTCCACATGATTAATTCCTCTCGATTGTTTTCGTCCAATAATGTTAACGAAAGAGGGTTTCAATTTGAGGATGTAATAAAAACAAAACCAAAGGGGGCTGCTATGATAGTTAATATGAGCAGGATTTCTCCTGTGGTAAGACGAATGATTGTTGAGCTAGTGATGAATAAATTGATTGAATTATTAGAAAAATCCCTAATTCCACCAATTTTCATATTTGCTGAAGAAGCTCAATTGTACATTCGTGATACATATTGGGAAGATCTAATAACTAGAATGAGACATTTTGGAATTTATTCTACATTTATTACAAATCAACCAGATGCTATAAATGATACTATATATAGACAGGTTGATAATATTTTTTTATTCAATTTTACAAACGATTCTGATCTCGAAAAGATTTCAAAGGTGTCGTTAGTAGACTCCTCAACTATCAAGTCGTTGGTCAAGACACTTTCACACAGAAATTGTTTGGCAATCGGAAAGGCCGTGTCAAATTTGCCAATGGTGATTAAGATAAATCCCGTTGATATGTTAACTCTTGGAGAAACAAAAAAATTTTTCAAATAACTGGATTACCTTCAATCGATAGTATGAATTCGTTTTCAGAGATTTTCTCAAAATGATATTCCATGGAATTGAGCATTCTAATCACTTCCAAATTTGTTAATAGGTGTGTCGTTATTTTCGATATTTTGTACTTGGATTTCCCATTAACAAAGCTCAATGGTAAGACCAGCATATCCGCTAGATGTTGATCAATACATGCTCGAAATTCATAATCATCTATGAATTTCTTTGCAGCTCTATTTCCTATTATTTCTGCTTTAACCCCCTTTTCGCCGATAGAATCAGCCCCCAAATATATACCTGATTCTGAAGTAGTGTATACTAGAATTGAAGATCCCGGACTCTCTGAATTTTCTAAAACAGATTTGTGTTTAGAGTACCTTATGCCTTTTTTCTCCAAAGTTGCTATTGCACTTCCAATTTGTCTCTCTGGAATGTGTTTTGGCAACCTTGCTGCTATACTTATTATGTTCGGTTCAACTTCTTTGAAATTACAAAACTCTATTGGACGAAGATCAGTGGCTTTTCTTATATTGATTTCGACAAACCCTTGTCCTCTGGGGTAAAATCCTCTTTTTAAGATATTTATGTCAAATACGATTCCAATTTTAGAAAATGCATCTCTTAATACATATTTTATGTAATCTATGGTTGGACTAAATTTCACATCGGTTCCACCTGACAATCTAATTACCAAGTCTTTTTGGGAAATTGCTATTGTTGGAATTAATGTCTGTAACAGTAGTGGTATACTGCCTGCAGTTCCGATGTCCGCAATAATGACATCATTTGCAGGTTTATCATATTCATCGAATCTGTTATCTTTAGATCCTTCAAACCTGATCCATTCCGAACCCAAACTTACATTTTCGGTATGTATGTTAAATATCCTTGAAAGTAGCTGAATTGTTAAAACATGTTGATGCTTCAAACCAGGATCCTTTCTATTTGATCTTATATTTGTCACTTTTATTGGCTTCCCGATTATTGTTGAAATAGCTATTGCACTTCTAAGAATCTGTCCACCTCCTTCGCCGATTGAACCATCTACTAACAACATTTACAGCTATTTCCTCTAAACTCTGACCAGTCAGACTTAATAATAATATTATTTGGTAACATGTGATTTTGTTAAATTGTATAAATTCTTTATCCTGTCTACCCCCTCGATTTCATTTATCAGTTTTATCGTCTGAGTGGGTACCAACTCTTCCCAGTTCTTGTCATTTGCAATCCTGTGCCTTACTTCTGTGGCCGACAAGAATTCTCTACTAATTAGGTCTGGATGTATAATCTCGCCTCCCCTTTCTTTGTATAACATACTAGTAAAGGGATCGTTTGTAAATACAGTATTATATCTAGGAACTAATAGATCCATGTTATATGTCCACAGTAAGTGTACTCCTACGTCTGGTACTGGGATAAGAATGATTTTATCAGTTTTTTCTTTTATCTCATTGGTTATATTTTCTCTAATTATTTCTATTCTTTCTCCAGCGGTGAAAGGATTTCTTAATTCAAAACTTTTGTCCGAGCTTCCCACAGCAATTATCAACTCATCTACCTTATCGCTGCACCATTTGAGCGAATATAAATGCCCTTTATGAAATGGTTGAAATCTTCCAATGTACAATCCTCTTTTCAATAATTTTTTTATATTCTTTTTGATTAAAAGTATATCTAAACTACCTGTATACTTGTAGACCTATGTTGTATTATTTCATCAATTAAAAAGTTATTATAATTTAACTGCTAAAAGATTCTAGTTTTGTCTTATAGTAGATTTGGACGCGAAGCAGAATATGCTGCGGGATCGTGTCTTACTAACTATGGTTGGGCCGTATTTTTTTCAAAGGGTAGTAGAGGACCAGCTGACATAGTAGCCAGTAGGGACGATATCCTCTTATTGATCCAAGTAAAATCTAGCACAAAAATACCAAAGATTCGTGGAGCTGAAATACAGAATCTCATACAAATGTCAGAAAAAATAAGTAACAGCTATCCATTGCTCTCGTTTGTTCATCCTCATATAGAATGTAATGTCAACAACAATTCAATTATTTTTGGTAACTATTTGATAAATTTCTTTATTTTACCTCAATGGGATAGTGTTGATTTTCTAAAATAAAAATAAAATGGTTAACCCTTTCAACTTTTGATTAACAAGTTAGCATGAATGTGATGGAAATCATTTATTACTAAAGCTTTTCCAAAACTCTTTGACCATTTTTTCATTCATTCTGATAGAAGTTATAGTAAACTCCTTCCAAAATTCTATTAAATTAGAGAAATAATTTTGCCATGGATTTTCAAATTGACCTAGATCTGTTTGGACTTTTTCCTCTAGATGTTGAGACCCTGATTCATTTTGAATACCTGTTACATTGTTTGAAACCAATTTCGTTATCTCTTTATTACTGATCGCGTTATCGGTTCCGAAAATAACTGTTTCTTCCCCCAGAGGCAAATTATATAATTTCATTTTGTCGTATTCGAATATTACAGACTCCAAGTTTCCTAAGTCCGTAAACCTTTTTCCAGCTTCCAGTATAATAGGTGTCTGAATCATACTTAGTTTAACATCATTCTCATCAATTTTGTTATTTTGGCTGAAACTTATCTTGGTTACCATTTTTTAATATTCCTATAAATTTTATTCTTGAATCACGCTGTAAAATTACATTAGAGTCTTCTCTCACACTCATCGCTTTATTTTTTTACAATTAGGACTATATTTAGATTCTTTTTATTGAATGAATTTTTGTTGGTAGAGGTTGGGGAATCTATTAATTCATATCAATTCCTCAATTTTTCCTGCTAATATTATATCATTTTTACTTACATTGTTTATATCATGTGTTGTTAGGTCAATATGAACACTATTATACGATATTGTAATGTCTGGATGATGATTCATCTTTTCAGATATTAATGCAATCCTTGTAACAAAACTGAAAGCTTCAATAAAATCTTTAAATTTAAAGTTCTTTTTCAGTTTATTTTCTACTTTCTCCCATCCTGCTAAATCCTTTATCTCTTTTTCAAGGTCTTCCATGAAACTTTAAGAGTGTAAAAATTATTAAACATTGTTGAGCCATGAATCTGAGCCCTGATATTTCTATATTTAATTTGAATTAATCAATTAAATAGATCAGTAATTGCGTGTACAATTACCTTTGATTCACGGAGTGAGGTACTTAATGATGCTATTTGTTGAGACGAAAGTAAGAATAACATGTAGATAATTTTTCAATTCTTTGAGTGAATTTGGCAACCAATTCTATTCACTGACAACTAATTTAATATTAAACTTCACAACACTCTTGTATGATTATGGTAAGGATTTCGATTGTCCAAATGAAGTCGTCACCAGATAAAGAGGAAAATCTGACTTTCTCTTTGGAACAGATTGAACAATCTGCAAAAAAGGAAGCAAAAATTATTTGCTTCCCAGAATTCCAGATGTCTTTTTCTCCACCATCACAATCTAGCAAAGAATTATTTTCGATTTCCGAATCCCTGAATGGTAATTTTGTTAGGCAATTGAAGAAAAGTGCCAAAGAAAACAATATCTTTATTGTTGGTTCCATTTATGAGCATACAAATCTAATATCGTCCAATACAAAGCAGGAGAAGGAGAATAAAATAAACAAAAATTCTTACCGTGTTTATGATACAGTAGTATTAATAAATGAACGAGGAAAATTAATCTCTTATTATAGGAAGCTGCATCTTTATGATGCACTTGGTTTTAAGGAATCCACCAAGTTATTGGCTGGAAGTAAACTATTTTCCCCTGTTATTTCTCCTTTGGGTAAACTTGGAACTTTGGTTTGTTATGATTTGAGGTTCCCAGAGCTTTCTCGAATCCTAGCTATTAAGGGATCTAATGCATTGATAGCTCCATCTGGTTGGGTACAGGGAACAATGAAAGAAGAGCATTGGTTAATAATGTGCAGAGCTAGAGCAATAGAGAACGGAGTTTATCTGATTGCTCCCAACCAAATAGGCAATATTTTCTGTGGTCGCAGTTTAGTTGTTGATCCTTTTGGCGTCGTCGTCGTCGATATGGGTAATTCAGAAGGATGTGAGATTATAGATTTGGATCTATCTAGGATTGACGTGATTAGAAAAAGTCTTCCCCTGTTAAAGAATAGACGGGGGGATTTGTACCACATACGTTAGATAGTAATTGAATTTGACCGTGTCAAAGACTTTCTGAATTAGGATTTATTGCATCAAGTGTTACTGAACTTGATGTACATAATTTTCTCTTTTTTGGGTTGCATGTAATTAAATATGTTACCAAAAAATGTCCATATTAGGGCGTTTCCGATTATTACTTATATAATGTTCAATTAAGAACAAAAGCAGAATCAATAATATTGAGATTTTATGCACTCACTTTACATTTTTATTATGCTAAAGCCATTCTAAGATATATGGGTGAAAAGGTCTATGTACTTGGTGCTGGCAGTACAAAGTATGGCAAATTACATGAGAGTATTATTGAGATAGCCTTGAATGCTTCAAGAGATGCCATTGAATCAGCTGGCATAACTCCAAGAGACGTGAAAGCTGGATACATTTCAAACGTCTTTGGTGTGGCTGATAAACAGGTTCACATGGCTCCGGTAATTATGAGTAACCTTGGGATCCCTGATGTACCTGGACTTACCATTGAATCTGCATGTGGTTCTGGCTCTGTAATGTTTAGAGAAGCTTTTGCAAATGTCTCTGCTGGATTTTATGATTGTGTTTTAGCACTGGGAGTTGAAAAAGTAACTCATACCAGTACTGTTGAAAGCACAACACTCTTTTCTTATTGTTCTGATTTTTTTTATGAGGGGGGTAACGGAGCATCGTTTCCCGGTCTTTTTGGTTCGATGGCTAGAGCCTATCTGGATACTTATAAAGCGACAGAGGAAGATCTGGCCAGAGTCGCTGTTAAAAATCATGAAAATGGTTTTCTTAATCCAAAAGCCCATGTAAGGAAGAAAATTACTATAGAAGATGTGTTAAAATCTCCTGTGGTCGCATCTCCACTAAAGTTATATGATTGCTGCCCATTCTCTGACGGCGCCTCAGCTGTCATATTATGTAATGAGGAATTTGCAAAAAAAAGTGGAAATCCATATATGGAAATAGTGGGTTCAGGTAGGGGCGCATCACCCGCTTCAGTCCAATCTAGAAAAGATATTACCACTATTCCAAGTACCGTTGAGGCGTCCCGTCAAGCTTATAAAATGGCAAATCTCTCTCCAAGAGATATTGATTTTGTTGAGGTGCATGATTGTTTTACCATAGCTGAATTAATAGATATAGAAGATTTAGGATTCTATCCAAAGGGTTCTGCTGCTCAGGCTGTTAGAGAGGGAAGGACCAGATTAAATAGCGATATTACTGTTAACCCTTCTGGCGGTTTGAAATCTAAAGGCCATCCAATAGGAGCTACCGGCGTTGGTCAAGTTGTAGAAGTATTTGAGCAATTTACAAATAAAGCTGGAGAAAGAACGGTTAAAGATGCTGAGATAGCCATGACTCATAATTTTGGTGCTACCGGGGCTAGCGCAGCAGTACATATATTCAAGAAAATAAAATAGACAGTGATATTGTAATTGACCCAATCAAAGCCAAAGAATCAAAGCTCCCGAGACCGGTTCATCGAATTTGCAAAGAATGGGAACATAATTCTTAATCAGTGCAATAAATGCAATAATATTATTCTAGAAACTGTATATTATTGCGATAGATGTTTTTCTAGCTCTTTTAAACAAATATCATACATCGGTAAGGGCACAGTTGTAACATATACAATTCAAGCAGTCGCGCCAGAAGGATTCGAAGATGTCAATTCTTATGCTTGGGTTATTTTTAAATTAGATGATTGTAACATAAATGTTTCCGGGTTTCTACCTGGAATATCTTCACCTTCTGATCTACCATTGGGTTCTAAAATCAAAGTGGTTGATTTCCACGAAAAACATGGTTTAATCTTGCAAAAATATCAGTAGTCTGACATCTCAGCACCCTAGCTAAATTTAATCCTCCTTTTTGTTTACAGAGTTTAACATTTGTTTTTAACAAATGTCCTGATTACTGATGATTTGATGGAAAAAAGTGGCCAGTTCTATTATGATGTTAACAGCGCTATCTCTGTGATAAATACGCAAATCTCGCAACTCAAACTAATGGATAAAAAATTTTCTAATATTGATGCTAATTTTAGCTCCAAAATAACTCAAAATATAAAATCAGGAAATAATGCGCGTGCAAATATCATTGCAAATGAGTTATCTGCTATGAGAAGACTTAGAAAGAACACTCACAATGCAACAACGGCCTTAGAAGTGGTGGCAATCCGATTCACTACAATAACCGAATTCTCAACTATTATGGATACAATTAACCCAACAGTAGAAATGCTCCAAGATATTCAGAAAGATCTTTCAAAGGCTGTTCCGTCTGCAACCGATGTTTTGAATGACATTCATACACTAACTGGCGATGTATTAATTAATTCTAATATTAACACCGATGATGGTAAAATAGCATCTGTTATCGATAAAGATGCTTTGGCCATATTAAGTGATGTTCAAAATAGTTTGGAAGACGAGGCAAAAGAAAAACTACCCGAAGTTCCAGTTTCTGTCATTTCAAAGAGACCCAGTATTAATTTAAAGGATGATATACTTAATAGCGGACAGGTATTGTTAGAAAGCTAGTTTTCATCAAACTAGAGCATCTTATACTTATTCTGATTGATAGTTTTATTTATATACTAATAATAAGACTGCTCTTTGTAGTTGAGGTATACATATTTGCCCCCATCCGAAACTAAACGCGGAGTTTTGGAATCCACATCCAAACGAGTAAGAATGATTTTTTCAGTAATGGCCAGTCCTAATCGAATTGATATCTTACGCATTCTTAATAATAAAGGACCTCTAACCTACTCTGAACTAAAATCACTAGCAGGATTTAAATCAAAGAAAGAATCTGGAAAATTTGCATATCATTTAAGAAAACTATTGAGACAATCATTGGTAGGTCTAAATAAGGGAGAAAGGAGGTATACCATTACTAATCTGGGTAAATTGGTATTAAACTTGGCTAGACAGATAGAAGAAAAATCTATAGTTGAAAGTGGAAAGATGTATGTTAGAACCAGCCATCAGACCATCGAAGAATTCAATCCACACAAAATAATTCAATCCTTGGTTAGAGAAGCAAATATGTCATTGGAACAAGCTACAAAAATTACTGAAGAGGTGGAAAATAAAATATATAAACTCTCTACTTCTTACTTGACATCTAGGCTAATAAGAGATTGTGTAAACAATGTATTGTTAGAACATGGTTTAGAGGAACAAATGAATAAGTTAATCAGAATCGGAGTTCCCATTTTTGATTTAAATAAAAAATTCCTCCATAATGATAATGCATTAAGAAATGGCATAAGTGACCTGATTACAGATGTTTCGGAAAAAGTCTTTTCTGATTATTTTGCAAATAATTTCCAAAAAGATATTATGGATATGCATTATAGTGGTGAGATTCATTTAGATGCACTAGGTCATTGGGGCATTGGTGCTGATACTATTTTTGTTGATATCGAACAAGTAAACAAGAACTTGAAACTCAAAAGCCATTTTCTTTTTTTACCTAGGACCACACATGCTCATAAAATAAATATCACATTACCCATCATGGTTTCACTACTTCAAAGAGAGGTTTCCAGAGAGATTGTCATCGAAAACATCGATAAAATTTTTGATGATTGTGCTATTGATAAAATATCTGAATATTTTTCACTTTCACTGATTTCATCTTCTATTTCAATGCGATATGCCGGAACTCCCTTTATAACACTAGTTTTGAGTGGAAATGAAAATAACGAGCGTTTGGTTAAAATGCTAAGAGGATATTTGTCTTATATAGAGCAAGTATCTCTACCCAATTTTGGACTTTTTATAACTTTTGCAAATTCCTTATCTAATGACTTGTTGTCGCTTCTTACAAAGATCATAAAGTTAGGAGGTAGAATATCTCTCTCACAAAAATCGGTTCGTAGTAGTAGAGGTATTCATAAGATGCATCAAGATATGGGGTTGCCGATCGTCGCACTACATTCTCTTTCTATAAATCTGCCACGTCTAGCTTACCAGTCAAATAAAGATGAAACCTATTTTAGGACTAAATTAGCCTTGTTAATGAGGCCCTCAGTGAGTACTTTATTACTAAAGAAGGAAATATTATTAGAAAACATTCGGCAAGATATATTACCTGCTATATCCCATACCATGGGCTTTCCACAATTAGGTTCTACTTCTATAATCATTAACTTGACTGGATTAGATGAATCTATTCATGATATTTTGGGATTTTCTAAAGATATAGGATTTGATATTGTAAAGAAAGTGGTTAAAACGGCTAACGACGTACTACTTGATTTCGGCCAGCATAACACAGACAAATTTGGCGTTTCCATTGTAAATGATTCTAGTTCAACAAGATTTGTTAACCTTGATTCTGAGAAATTTGGTAAATTGACTCATGATTTTAGATCATATTCACAAGGACTTGTTATTACCAAAAAAATGCTTGATGTTGAAGAATCATTATCTAAAAATCTGATCGAATTGGATAATCTTATGACTGGTGGTTTGCATGTAAAACTATTCACTAGCGATGTTTCTCCTCAGGAAATGGTGGAATTGCTACAAAAATCCATTCATGTTATTCCATACTTTGATATATTTGAGGAGAATCGTATATGTTCCATATGCGGAACTCGAGTGGCTAGTAGTGATATTTGTTCTATATGTGGATCTCGAAATATTTTCACATTTAACTAATATCTATTATCCAGTACACGTGGAATAAACTATCTATTTTATAATCCTTCAGTTATTTCTTGTATACCTATTATATTATATAATTATTTGACACCTGATACATGATAATACAAAAGTCTATTACGTATTGTATACTTTCAGCCTGAATGTAAGTTCTTATATGAAACTCGTTAATTTATAAAATAAGCTATCGAAATTAATATAAACGATCTATAAATAATATATAAATGTTATATGGCTGAAACTGATCTTCATGATTCAAAAAATAAAACCATTGTACATATAAAAAAAAGAAATAGTACAATAGTGGATTTTGAGCAATCAAAAATATCAAATGCAATTTACAAAGCATTGGTTGCAGCTGGTAAACCCGATCATAAATTGGCTGAATTACTTGCATCAAAATTGGTAAATAAAATTATTAAGAATGGATACTTGGAGTCCATTCATAAAGATCATGTTTTGAGCGTCGAAGATGTTCAAGATATGGTTGAATCAATTTTAATCGAAGAAGGTTTGGCTGAGACAGCTAAGGCCTACATCCTATATCGTCATGAAAGAAGAAAATTGAGGGAAATGAAAATGAAGATCTTAAATAAAAAGGATCTTGACGAAGTGGATAAAACACTAGATGTCAATTCTCTGCGTGTTCTTTCTTCAAGATACTTATTGAGGGATAATAGTGGTGAAATTATCGAAGGTCCAAAGCAATTATTTGAACGAGTTGCAATATTGGTTGCTATATCGGACATTATTCATGACTCTCGAGTATATGATTTTCATGATAATCATTCACAGACTTTATCTGAAGCAGAATTATATTATAAAAAATTAGATGATTTCGATAGCAAGTTAAAAATTGGAAGTTATTATTTTAATAAATATCATTTTGAAGCATTAATCAGATCATATATCGATGAGGCCAAACTGGGAAGAATGAAGTTAAGCTTTAAAGAACTTTTACGAGTGATTGCAGAAGGAAAAATGAGCAATTATGGCAACAAAATAACGGAATATTATAATTTGATGGTTTCTAATTAATTTATTCCCAATACACCTACTCTAATGAATGCGGGTGCCCGATTGGGACAACTATCTGCCTGTTTTGTTCTTGATATGCCCGATGATATGTATTCTATTATGAAATCATCCACTGATGCGGCAATGATTTTTAAATCTGGAGGAGGTGTTGGAATAAATTATTCTGACTTAAGGCCAGAAGGGGATATAGTTGCATCTACTAGTGGTGTTGCATCTGGACCAACTTCTTTTATGCAAATTATAGATTCAATTACAGACGTAGTTAAACAAGGCGGTAAAAGACGTGGTGCAAACATGGGTATTTTAGAATCATGGCATCCCGATATTGAAAAATTCATTACGATGAAAACTAAACCAGGGATGTATGAAAATTTTAACGTAAGTGTAGGGATCTGGTCAGATTTTTGGAAATCATTAGTAAATAAAGAAGATCATAAATATTCTCTTAAAAATCCAAGAACCAAGGTTAATGTGAAAAATATCGATTCTCATCAATTAATGGAGCTAATAGCTTTGAGTGCATGGAAAAGTGCTGAACCGGGTGTCATATTTTTTGATAATATAAACAAATACAATCCTTGTATGCATGCCAAAGGGGGACCACTTAGAGCAACTAATCCATGCGGTGAACAGTCCTTGTATCCATGCGAGTCCTGTAATCTCGGCTCTATTAATTTATCCAAATTTGTAAAACGAAAAGCAGATGGAATGTATGAATTTGATTGGCCAAAATATGAACAATCCATTAGAACTGCTACACGATTTTTGGATAATATTATTGACGTTAATAAATATCCTGTAGAGGAAATTGATATCAATACAAAACTAACCAGGCGGATAGGATTAGGGATTATGGGCATAGCAGACTTGTTATTTATGTTACAGATCCCCTATGATTCAAAGGAAGGATATGAATTCATGAGTAAACTGGCTGAAACTTTGTCGTATTTTAGTATGGATGAAAGTGTCGTCATTTCAAAATCTCGGGGTGCTTTCCCGTTATTTGATCAGACTGAGTATAAAAATGGAGATATTCCACTGTCAGGTTATCATGAGATCCCTAAGGATTCACATTATTATGATTGGGACTCTTTAATAGAAAAAATTAAAAACTATGGAATCAGAAATTCATGGACCACTACTATCGCACCTACTGGTACTTTATCAATGATTTCGGATGTATCTAATGGTGTTGAGCCTGTTTTTGCTTTGGTGTTTGAAAAACGTGTTACTGTTGGCCGGTTTTTTTATACTAACAAGATTTTTGAGAATGTTTTGAAGGAACATGGATTATACACTGATGAAATATTGATAAAAATTGCAAATAATTACGGATCCGTTCGTGGCATAAATGAAATACCTGAATGGATACAAAAGCTATTTGTTACGGCGATAGATATTCATTGGACCGATCATATAATGGCTCAAGCTGTGTGGCAAAAATGGATCAGTAACGCGATTGCAAAAACAATCAATATGCCTGGAGATGTTACGGTTGAGGATGTAAAGTGTGCATATCTACTTGCCCATGAATTTGGATTAAAAGGGGTAACTATTTATAGAGATGGTTCTAGGAATGAACAAGTTTTACACATCACTGGTAATGATCGTGAAAAAAGATTCCAAGTTAAACCAAGCATGTATTTGCATGATTATATTTTAGCAAACATACATGAACCTTATGTTCTTGATCAGGTAAATCCAATTTTTAAGGATTATGAATCAAGTGATCAATATGCAGTAACAACTAATACATTTGATAACCAACTAGAACCTAATAGTTTTGAATCTGACACTGTATCCATTAATACCAAACCTGACACATACGCTCTTACTAGAACAGAGAACGATAAAGAAGCATGCCCAGTTTGTAAAAATTACTTAATTATTACGGAAGGCTGTAACATGTGTATTGAATGTGGATTTAGTAGCTGTGGCTCTGGATGATTTTTTATCCTTGCTGTCTACTGAATGATGGCATATTTTAACAAGTATTAATTACATGGTTATTCATGATTAAAAATAGATTTTTCAATCGTAATATAGTATCCATTCGTGATTTCAATATAGATGATTTTACTTTTCTCTTTGGTATTACTGATAAAATAAGAACTTTGAAATCAAGAGAGCGTGGGGAAATCGCAAAAGGCTTAATTCTCGGATATATTTTTTATGAATATAGTACTAGAACCCGATTAAGTTTCGAATCTGCTATGTCCTCCATTGGAGGCAGATCTTTGGGAATATCGGATGTGGATTCTTCATCTATCATGAAAGGTGAAAGTTATGCTGATACCATTAAGACCATCTCATTATACTCCGATATTATATTGATACGTCATCCTTCTGATGGTTCTAGTAGATATGCTTGTGAAATATCAGAAAAACCTGTGATAAATGGGGGTAGCGGAAGCGAAGAACATCCTACTCAAGCTATGTTAGACATTTACACCATATTCAAAGAAAAAAAAAGAATCGATGGTTTATCTATTGGAATAATAGGAGATCTAAAGTATGGCCGTACGGTATATTCTCTAATCTATGCCCTGTCTAATTATAAAGTCGAAATTCATCTTGTTTCGCCGTCTATACTACGAGTTCGAAGTGAATCGATATACGATATCTCCACGAAGGTAAAAATGTATCATCATATCGAATTATCTGATGACTTGTTAGAAAAATTAGACGTTATATATGTAACACGTATTCAAAGAGAACGATTTCCGGATCTTCAAGAATATAAAAAAATTCAAGGATTGTATACTATTGATGAAAATATCTTGAAAAAGTCAAAACCTGATGTTTCTATTTTACACCCATTACCTAGAGTTGATGAAATATCTCCATCAATTGATAATACAGTAAATGCTCTTTATTTTAAGCAAGCTGCTTACGGAAAAGAGTTAAGGGCAGCCTTGTTGTCTGCATTACTGCATGAAGAACCCTTCTAATCTAAAAAAGTTGCCCTAAGCTAAATTAAATTAGGGTGATGATACTTTATGTATTATTTATCGAGTTTAATGACACACAAGTCAAATGTTCCATTTACGGTTAATATTTATGAGTTTTACACATGAGGTGAGCTTTAACTTTCTCACATTTTACAAAATCAAACTTACATTAATCTTTAATAATTGGACTAAAACTTTACAAACTGATCAATTTTTAAGAGAACATTTTCCTGATCATGAGAAACATTGTATCGTTTCCTACCGAGTAATCTCTTTCAAAAACACCCTTGAATCTAACTTGGAAAATTCTTGTAAATTAATATTTGCACCATCTTTCATCATGCTTCTTAAATATTTTCCGGCTTCTTCTGATTCCCACCAATTTTCCCCGTATAGTTCTTCAATTTTTTTTTCCAACTCTGCAGCTCTTACAGCAGCTAATAAATAACTAGGTACATACATTATTGATTCTGGCATTATGTGGTGAAGCATCCAATGCTGTGGCATTTCAATATTTGTATATTTTTTCATCATCGATGAGTAAATTTTATTAGTATTTTCGATGGACCGTTTATTCATCCAAAAATCCATTTTTGTTAACGAGTTTGCAGAATAGAAAGTCACGAAAAATAATTCCATAAAATTATTTAGTTCAATTATTTTATCAGCTTTTCCTTTATTTAATATCTTTAATTGTTTTCCAAATATTTCTGATTTCTAGTTAGTCTTTCCAAGAAGATTGAAAGATTTCGTTAATTCCCATTGGAATATGGTATTTTTTTCATATTCTAAACTAGGATCAATCGAGGTTGCATGCATCGCGTGTCCTGATTCATGAAAACATCCTTGAAAATCAAAATATGGACTTTCCTCTCTATAAAGAATTCTTATATCTGAAGGAATGTGTATAAAAAAGCAGATGGGAGATGGATATTTATTTTTTCTATCCTCTGAATCAAAAGATATTTTTTTTACATTCATTCCTAAATCCCTTAGAGTCTTGATAATAGTTGAAATAGGATTTGCTTTAGCAAATTCGTCTGAGATGTCTTTAAAAACTCTGTTCCTAAAATAGTAAAAATCATCATAATATTCTGGATTTCTATCAAAAATTTTGTTAGATAGAGCAACTAGTCTTTCGTTAAATAGTTTGCTTGTTGAATTTGCTAGATTCTCTACAAATTCTTTTAACTTATAATACGATACCCCTTCACTTTCTAAATATCCATGCAGAGGATTCATTCTTCCATCATATTCGTAAATATTCCTAATCTTGTTGAATCTCTTTTCTATAACTGGTTTTATCAATTCTGTTTTCTCTATAAAACAATCAAAAACATTCTTTCTATAATTATGATTTGTTTCTATCGCGTTAAATTGTCTCCAGTTGCTCCAGTTTACATAGTTATCATCAATCCTGTACCTCTTGTCTACTAATTTCTTATTTCTGATCTCATGTAATTCACGCTCTAAGCTTTTAGTTTTATCTTCTGCGAGACTTTCTATGGATGACAAAAACAATTCTCTAGGGGTATCAAAAGATTTCAAAAATAACCGACAACCTTGAATCTTCAATTTTGATATCTCTTGAATTATGGCGGGATTATACTTTAGACCCGCAAATTGGTAATATGTTTCCTCATTTTGAATTATGTGAGCGTTTTCTAATATGTTCCTTATATTATCTATTTTCATGAATTGATTGTAAAAATTAGATTAGAGTGATCTTATTTATATTTGCATTATTGGTCCATCTCATATATTTCAAGATAAGTTTCATGGATGACCTTTTGATGTTCTGGGAATGGTGTCTGACCCAAATAACTAGTTCCATATAATGAGCCTCAATTGTATACCAATAAATAGAATTTATCACATAAAGTAAATGAATACAAATGCATGATGAACAGTCTAGTTGTAATGGTATAATTATGATATCTACCTTCTCCGATGAACAATCTTTAATCAATCTATCAAAGACACTTGTGGTGGAGAAGAAATTATGTGCATGCGTAAATTATACACGAGTAAATTCTTTGTATGTTTGGGAATCTGAATTGAAACAAGAAGAAGAATTTATCGCTTTTTTTAAGACCACATCGAGCCATATCAAAACCTTGAAGGCTGAAATTCTGGTCCATCATCCATATAAAGTACCTGAAATTGTCATTATCAAGATGGATGATGTTTCTTCGGAATATCTCTCATGGCTTGTTAACAATACACACGATTGATCCTAATTTCTAATTTGAATTGATACTGTGTTTTTGAATTTTTCGAAGTCTCAGAATTCAAAATCTAATGAATAAATTATTATTTTGTGAACTTTAATTCAAATATATCCATATTGAAAGTTTTTTGATTTGGTTCATAATATATCATTGTGTTGCACGAATCCAAATCAAACTTTAATTTATTCGATACCGTAATAATGCAATTATTCCCCCTAGTGATGACACTCTTAAACCAATATCGGTAGTTGAATCAGTTGCATAAATTTTTACATTATTGTATTCCATATTGTTTAGTAGTTTTATGAATTCGTTTTCTTTTATTTCTGAAAAAACCTTATCAGAATAAACCAGCGAATCGATGGAATTTAATGAATTAGCATATTCTACCTCTTTTATTCCCATTGCATATTTTTTTTCTCCATTGTTTATTTGTTGCATCACTCTATCTAGAATCGTAGAAACCATGGCAATTTTGCTACTGGACATAAGATCCTTCATGGCTTCTGATCTCAAAAATACATAAATCCCGTCTTCACCAGCCGTTTCAATACCGTCCGCTATTACGAAATCTTTGTCTTGATAGACTTCGTTTTTCCCCATTAGATGATTAAGGAATCTTCTCTTTGTCTCTCCGGGACCAAATATTACTATTTTTATTCCATGTTCTTCTAAATGAATATCTAAGGCAGTTCTTATATTCTCAAAATAGATCTTATTGCTCGACTCATTTCTTTGATCAGTAACGTATCTTTTACCACTCTTTCCGGAATGTATGTTAGGAGTTATTTTCAAATTAGTTCCAGTTAATTTTGCAATAGCTGTCTCTTGTGAGTCTATTGAGATAAATAAATATTTGAATTCAAGAGCCGACTTCGATAGTATTTTTATGTAGTTTTCGTTCCAATTTGATTTTTCTAAGATGATCGTATCATTGATTTTTACATTAATAGAATGGTGTAAACCCTTGGGTATGTTTTCATTGTTTGAAGTGATTATTACTCCTGATACCTTCAACCTGTCTATTGCATCATCAAAGCCAATTTTTTCTATTCTTAGAATTATCCTGATTTTGATTCTTTCTCCTTTGTCTGGTCTAGCGTATTCATTATCTTGTTTGATTACCCTAGTAGTATCGGCAATAATGCTGTCTCCTACATCTATTACTCTTCTTAGACTAAAAAGATCATCTGGTTCTTCTAAGGTTAAGACTATTTTGTTTTCTGAATCCTTTACTTTAGTGAATTTCATTTTTTGTTTGTACCATATTTAACCAAATCTTCATCCTGTTTTTGGGACTTTAAATAGCGTTCAAACCAAGGTTTGGTTAAAACACCTGATTCAAACAAATTGGTTAATGCGCTAGGTGATGCTTCGCCCATAACTTTTCCATTATTGTTCTTTAATTGTCTCCATTTCAAAATGGTATTTCCAGTTTTCAATGAATAGATTATTCCAAATATTTCTTTTGCATTTACAAATGTAATTTCTCTTAATTTTTTTACCATGATTTTATCTACTGTTTCAACAGAGATATCGCTTGGTCTAGCGTCTCTCTCCGAAAACATGTCTGGATCTCTATGATAATTACTAGGAATGAATGATTTACAAGTGCTGAAAATTACAAATTTTCTAAAACTTTCCAATGATGATGTAGTTTCTATATGGACCACTACTATTCTACATTATGTGTTATTAATTCAATGAATATATGTATTTGATATCCAAATTTAAAATATATTTTTATGAACAATTACAAACTAATTAGGACAAACTCTTTACTCAAGATCTACTTCATCTACTCAGTAGGGCTTTTCATATCATTGTTTGTCCTTACTACTTTTAGACTAATCTGTTATAAGGCTTTAGCTATCCAAATTATCCTTTTGCATCTTGCCACAAATAATGGAAATAATCTTTAGCAAAACTGGCTAATCCAGTATGCTCTGCCCATATGGCTATAGTGTCATAGCTGGAGGCTGTCGTTTGATCGTTTTTTCCTTCTCCAAGTAGAATTAGTACGTGTCTGGAATCTCCTATGACTCCTCCACCAAACATATCATTCTTGAGTCTCACTTCAGCTACTCTGGACATTGCTTTTACGGTATCACTATTAGTTTCATCGGACGCTAAAATAATAATTTTTACTCCTTTTTCAAAGAGTTCACGAAGTACTGGTTGAATCGATTTTACGACATTCTCTGGAATTTTGGGTATGGCTATTAAAAGCTCTTCCTTTGTTGATTGGATTATTTCAGTAACTTTTATTGCTATGTTGTATAATCCACTTACCACCCAGATATCTGGTTTTTCTTTCAATCCAGTTTTTTCATAAATCGGCATTAATTCATTGATAATGACATTTTTATTACTTCTCAAATTGTTCTCCATTTCTATCATCATGGCTTCCACTGCATTTGATGGCGATTTAGGAAAAAAATTCTGTGGCCTTTGGTTATCCGAATATATCCATCCTCTTACATACAGACTATTTAGGACATCATAGATTTTTGAGTATGGTACTCCTGATTTCTTACTGATTTCTGATGCCGTATTTGAACTGGCAAACAACAACGAAGTATATACCCGAATTTCGTAGTTTGTTAATCCAAGGCTTTCCATAGATTTCTTGGCCTTGTCGCTAATTTCCATAGTTTTATGTGACTAGTTGAAACTTGGATATTAAATCTTTCATCTATATTGTACTTTACTAACTAAACACCGTAGGATTTGTCAGATCATCTTTATAAAGTTAATCAAGTGCAGTATTAAAGGTCAACATTATGGATCTAATACAAATTTCCAATTTAACTAGTAAAACTATTGGTTCTAAACGCACCATTAGGTATACTCAAAGTATATGCCCAGATTGCAATATGATTCTAGACGCTGAGGTCTTTGAAAGAGAAGGCAAAGTTTTCATGACAAAAACCTGTCCTAGCCATGGTGAGTGTGAGGAATTATACTTTGGCTCTTATGAAATGTACAAGAAATTTAGTACGTATTGGATGGATGGAAAAGGTGCACAATCTCCTAATGTAATGGTTGATAAATGTGCCTGTCCTACTAATTGTGGGTTATGTACTAACCATCTTTCACATTCTGGCTTAGCGAATATGATAGTCACTAACAGGTGTGATCTTACCTGCTGGTATTGCTTCTTTTATGTTAAAAAGGGGTTAGAGGGTGCCTATCTGTATGAACCTTCGCACGAACAAGTACGTGCAATGATGAAAACCTTGAAGGCTGAGAGGCCTATAGCAGGCAATTCTATTCAAATTACTGGTGGTGAGCCAATGTTAAGAGACGACATTACAGAACTAATCAAAATAATGAAGGAAGAAGGTGTGGATCATGTACAACTCAACACTAATGGTATAAAACTGGCACTTTCCCCAGAAACTATGAGACAAGTTAGAATGTCTGGAGTTAGTAATCTCTACTTGTCATTTGATGGAGTAACAGCTAGAACTAATCCCAAAAATCACTGGGAAGTCCCTTACACACTAGAATCTGCAAGGAAGTGTGGTATGACTGTTGTTTTTGTTCCAACTGTAATAAAATCGATTAATGATCATGAATTAGGTGGCATAATACGATTTGCTCAAAAAAACATGGATGTAGTTCATGCTGTAAATTTCCAGCCTGTTTCATTAACTGGTCGAATGAGTAAAAAAGAAAGAGAAAAGTATAGAATTACAATACCTGATTGCATTGAACGAATTGAAGAACAAACTAACGGTGAAATATCAAAAGATGGTTGGTTTCCGGTTCCATCCTGCATGCCTTTAACAAATGTGATAGAGGCATTTAGCAAGAAACCAAAATATGAATTATCAATCCACTTTGCATGTGGTGCTGGAACATACGTTTTTGAAGATGTTCAAACAAAGAAGCTGACACCTTTGACCTCCTTTGTTGACATAAAGGGTCTCTTGGAGTATTTCGAAGAAAAAACTGAAGAGATTAAGTCAGGATCGAACAGGTATTGGACTATGTTGGAAGTAATACGAAAACTTAACCAGTTCGTAGATCGCAGTAAACAACCATACGGGCTTGATTTAGGACGCATGTTTTCGAGTATTCTTCTCAAACAGAACTTTGATTCTGTAGGTTCATGGCATGTAAGATCATTATTCTTGGGCATGATGCATTTCCAAGATAAGTATAATGAGGATCTAGAGAGATTACAGAGATGTGACATTCACTATTTGACTCCAGATTTGCGTATAGTACCATTCTGTGCATTTAATGTAATACCTGAATGGTACCGGGATAGGATACAGAAGAAATACAGTATACCAGTTGAAGATTGGGAAAAAGAACATGGACAGACATTAGAAGCTGGGCTGTATCGTGGTATTATGAGAAAGGGCAAACCAGAGGCTCAAATGGGATGTGCAATGTCTGAGATGCATAAGGCAGCAGCAGAAGCTGAATCCAATGAGGAACATCGAGGAGTAGAGCTCCGAAATGGAATGGCTGGTGCATGAAAGCCAATCTTCATTTGAAAAGTTGATTTTTTATATCAAGTAATTTTTTGATTTTTGTATATTCAATATCGCGCCTCTAAATTGATTCTTATAGATGTTTTTGTAGATAATTTTAAATAGCTTGAAAGTGTAGTAATATATGTAAAATGCCGTCGTCATCAATTAACGCAATCACTCGTATGAGTGCAACCTTAAAGGATCTTTTTATTTATATCTATGATTTGTCACCACTAGATATGGATTTACTGCTTACCTTAATAGCACATAATAATAAACAAATGACTTTAGAAGATTTGTCTAAAGCTGTAAATCGTGACAAGAGTACGGTATTTAGATCTTTACAAAAATTAACAGGATTGGGAATATGTGTAAAAGAAAGCAGAACTTTGAAAGAAGGAGGACATTTCCATGTGTATTCTGCCATTTCTAGAGAAATATTTAAACTCGAAACAGAAAAACGTGTAAAGGAATTAGAACAGAGTTTAAGAACAATATTGAAGAAATTTGAAGATGATCTAGAAGTAATGTTGGATGATGTTTTTGACACAAAAAAGAAAATAATAAAGTAGACAAAAATAACCTCAAAATACATTGGATTTCAACTTAGATAAGGTATTTGAAGGGTCTGATCAACAACAAGTTGATATATTTTTAAATTCCTATTATTCATTTCTTTTTTTAAAAAAGAATTCATTCTACGATTTTTTAAAAGCAAATACTGATGCGAATTCACCTGCAATACGACTGTTGATTTCATGTAAAGATAGCGATCAATTTGATTCGATAGTGGATTTTTTCAAGCCTTTTAAGAATGTGCAAGTAAAAAATGTCTTATCATCAGCTGAACCCACTGAACACATGATTACAATTATTACTAACCAAAGTCTAGTTTCTTTTTTTAAAATAGATTACAATACTGATAAGCGAATGTTTACCTGTAAGTTATCCGATTCACTTACTGGTGATATTGTTACTTTTTTCTATATTTTTTTTGTCAATATCTGGAGCACTATTGACAAGAATATCATACTCGAAAAACGCAATATTTTTCAACAAGATTTTGTTGATATTGCTTCCCATCAATTAAGAAATCCTATATTACCTATCATAGGATTTTCTAAAACACTAAAATCAAAAATTGAAGATCCTGATATGTTGGATTATCTCAATATTATTATAAAGAATGCTGAAAAACTGAAAAATATTGCAAATGATATTCTGGATATCTCTAAAATTGAAGCAAATCCACTAAAATTAGATTTTGAAATTTTGATCTATGCGACCTTTTGGAGATTATTGCTAGAGATTATAATCAATTTTCAAACAAAGACTCTTCGGGCATTCGGATACTTTTTCAAGGACGTCCTAATTTGTTTATAGAGGCTGACAAGGAATACATTAAACAAGCATTTGAGAACATTCTAAATAATTCTTATTTTTTTACAAAAAGAATGAAGGAAATAAGATTATTATCAGTGTCTTTGAGAATGACGATGATTTCTATGCTAATGTATTAATAGAAGATGAAGGACCTGGTATTCCAGATAATGATCCAGAAAGAATCTTTACCAAATTCTATCCAAATTCTGGAGGAGCCGGACTTGGATTGTTCATTTCAAAAAAGATTGTGGAAATCCATGGGGGGAGTATCGTTGTTGGAAATAGGATAGACGACATTGGAGCAAAATTTCTTATTAAAATCCCATTGAAAGGAACAAATGTTCTTGGTCAGCCCGACTCCAATAAATCTACCGATGGTCTTAAACTCTTAATTATTGACGATTTTTCAGAAAATCTGGAAACGGTCAAAGAATCGATCTTGAGTTTGGGATACGATATTGATTATTTTGAAGATCCCTATAATGCGATAGAAAGATTTGTTCCAGGAAAATATTCATTGGTTTTCTTAGGTATTAATGTCAAAGGACTAGACGGCTTTGACTTATATGATGATCTAAAAAAGAGAGATAAGAAAATTAAGGGTTATTTTATGTCCTCTAGTAAAATAAACAAGGAAGCTATGGAATTTTTGAATAACAATATGATGTATGATCACTTTATTTATAAACCACTTTCTCTCAATGCATTTGTAAAAATTCTACGAAATGAACAAATGAATTAAAAATATTAGTCACAATATAGTAAAATTTTATTATTCGTTTGCTTTAACTGGGTTAGCATGAATGTTCTAATCATTGAGGATGATGATGATATTTGTCAATTGTATTCTATATGGTTAGAAGAAAATCGACATGATTACATAATTGCAAAAAACTATGAAGATGGGATATTAGAATACGTAAAGTCGATCCAACAAGGTGACGAAGGTTATGAATCGGATAATAATATATTCGATTTAGTTGTCCTTGATTACGATTTACCATCAAAAGATATGTCTTCTAATCAAAATGGCTTACATATTGCAAAAGAAATCTTGGAATTAAAAGGCGATCAACGAATAATGTTCGCATCCGCGTGGCCCAAAAAAGCATTCGTCGAATACGTTTCGACTCTAAAAAGTGTACCAGAAGTTCTTCCAAAACCGTTCGAAAAAGAAGAATTCATTAATCTAGCCGAAAAAATTAACTTGTATGATATTGCCAAAAAATTTACTAAACAACTTCGAGAGATGAAAAATCCAAATAGTCCTGATGTTGATATCAAATCGCTTGAATCTTTGTTTAAACTCATGAACAATGCGAGAAGAGAATTTTTGCAAAAAGATAATGATAAAAGCGATGATGTAGATTTTATCGAATGAAATTTGATAAGATTTATTTTAAAGAGCCATTGAAGTTTGTTTATGTCTTCCATGAAATATATTCAAATAGATTTACTTAATGAAATTGCAATATTGAGGATAAATAGACCTGAAGCTTTGAATGCAATGAATCTTGACGTAATATTTGAACTGGCCAGAGCAATCGACATAATTTCTGCAGATGAGGGGATCAAGGTGTTAGTAATTACCGGAGCTGGAGAACGATCTTTCTGTGCTGGCGCTGACATTTCATACATGGTAAATATTGACGCCGTAACTGCTGAAAAATATGCCTCATCTGCACAATCCGTGCTAAATAAAATTGAAAAGATGGAGAAACCTGTAATTGCCGCAATAAATGGCTTTGCACTTGGTGGTGGATGTGAACTATCATTAGTTTGTGATATAAGGATCGCATCCGAAAATGCAAAGATTGGTCAACCAGAAGTAACTATTGGTATTCCTCCTGGATGGGGCGGTACTCAGCGACTACTTAGGGTAGTTGGACCCGCAAAAGCCAAAGAAATGATTTTTACCGGCAAAATGATTACCGCACATGAAGCTGCCACTATTGGATTGGTTAACCAAGTTATTTCCTTATCAGATGAGGAAAAGTCTAATTTAGATCCATCTGTCGATCAAAATAATGAAAAGGAGAAAAGTATTGCGCTCTCAAAGTTACTAAATAAAAAACTTTTGGAACATTGTATAACTTTTGCTAGGGAGATCACTAAAAATAGTTTTAATGCTGTAAGAATCAGTAAAATGTTAATTAATAAGGGTATGGATGCGGATATTGATACTGGTTTGCGTCTGGAAATTTATGGTTGGGCTTTTGTTTTGCTCACGAAGATAGACAGAAAATGATGGGGGCATTCCTCAATAAAAATACTAAAAAATGATCTATTTTCCAAAGCCCTAATTTTCATTTCAACGAAACTATTCTTGACCCATTACCGATTTAGACATAAATGTTTTACATTTAATGTTTATTTTATCATATTCCTCTTCCATGACTTCTGATATGCGAAGCCCCTTCTTGCTTGAATCTAAAAAAGCTACTGTAGAAGGACCAGCTCCACTAATGGTAAAAGCCATTGCTCCCTCTTCTAAAGATCTTTTCTTTATTCTTTCATATCCCGGGATCAATTTCTTTCTGGCAGGTTCTATAATACAATCATTCATACCATTACAAATCATTCCTACATCCTTGCGATAAAAACCTGCAACTATGGAACATGCATTAGCTACATTATTAACCATTTTTTGCAAAGGTACTTGTTGAGGAATAACTTTTCTTGAAAACTCTGTCTTCATTTTAGGAACTTCAATAAGTGGTACGCATATAACCATAGATAGATTATTTGGCGAATCTATCCTGATAAATTCTAATTTTGGATGAGTCTTAACTATTACAAAATTTCCAAAAAGCGAGCCTGCGACATTATCGAAATGCTTTACACCTGCACTTGCAAGTTCACCTTCGGCAGAATAATCCAGTAATTTGGTATCATCAATATTCAGTCCAAATAATGCATTTAGTGAAACTGCCGTTGCTACTGCTGATGCGGCACTACTTCCCATCCCATAACCAGGTGGAATATTTTTTCTAATTTCAATTAAACAGTTGTAATTATATAAATTATAATCTGAGATAATTTTTTTTGCTACCTTGCCTGCAGAATTGGAGTCAAGATCATTTGGAATACTTTTGCCCAGATCACCATTCATTATTATTCTTACATTGTTCTTGTTTGCTTTTGTTTTACTCTCTATTTTGATGGATACCGTATCCTGTAGTACATCCAAACCTAGCCCAAACACATCATATCCGGGACCCAAATTTGCAGTTGATGCAGATGCAGTAGCTGTGCATTCTAGATATTTATCTACAATTTTATATTTTTCTTTTTTCATTCGTGTTTCTGCTCCTCCTCACCTTGTGTTAATATTCTTGATAATGCTGCAGTTAGATTTATCATTCCATTCATAGTTAAGTTAGATACTGCAATGGGGCTCAACATATTTCCACTTTTATAAAGTGTTTTTATAATGTCCTTACCCAATAAAGATTGCTCCGAATCTTTTTCTAGATTAAGAGAGTCTTGAAGTGAGGTGATGGAGTTTGACCAATTCAAAATTTCTGCTAACTGCTCAATTATTTTATCTCGTTTCGTTAGGACGTTGATCTGTGGAATGTTTAAACGTAATCTGACTGATTGTGACAAGAACATCAAGGAAACAAAACTAATTGGAGATATTGCTAATGTCCCATCTATGGTAAATAGTGTGACTTTAGAGTCTGAATAAAAATTTGAAACAAAATATGGACCACTAGATCTGAAAGCAAACAGCTCTATTTGTCCGGGAGTATCAATTATTATGTAATCCGGATTAAGTTCCTGAACCTGCGTTTGAATTTCATCTATTTTTGTTGATATCAAATCATTAGCCAATACCAATGACCCATTTGGTCCTAACTTGTAATCATCCATTATCGAATAAAAATCAATAAACTCTCTTACGTCTATATCTGGATCATACGGTAAACTAGATACTCCTGGATCCAAATTAATTGAAATTGGTGAGACATCATTGTTGTGATACCATTCCAACAGTCTCGAAGTCAATAATGTTTTCCCTGAACCTGCCGTACCAGTCACGAATATAGTATGCATTTCAAAAATTTTTAATTGCTATTCTAATTTTATTGTTATATTTGTATGATTATTATATTCCTTCTCTTGAACTAGTTGATATACCTTGAATTGGCGAGTAATTTTCATTCTTGTAAGTGTTATACCTATAATGCTTATTTTTCTATTTACTCCAGTTTCGCTAGATGATGTATTATCTGTAGGTATTATCCCTTTTTTACTTTCTTTTCTTGCAACAATGGTACGAATTTTTCTTCAAGCAATTAGGTTTTATTATTTTGTTCGAAAATTCATTGGAAAGAATGTAAGTTCATTTTGGAAAATTATTTTTGCCCGGTTAGCTGGAGAGTTTGTAACTCAAACTACTCCTTCTTATATTGGTGGCGAACTAGTTCGAATTGCATTTTTAACCAAAAGTGGTGTGCCAGCGGGACGAGCAGCCTGGGTTACTACCATGGAAATTATTGCCGATGTATTTGTTGGTAATTTTAGCTTTTATCGCTGGATTTGTTGCAATAGCAAACGGCTCTGTGTTTATTGGTCTGCTAATTATTGCCATCGCTGCCCCTACATTTGGATTCTGGTTTTTTATCTTGATATATTCAGCAAAAAAATATCCGATTACCTTCATTTTCTTTAGGACTGGCGAAAAAATTTATTTCAGAACAAAAAGCTCAACGGGGGATTAATTCTGTTAATAAAGCGTTGGATGATTTGTGCATAATGAGCAGAGAAAACTTTAGTTCATTTAAATCTGTCAAAATATTTTCAGTGGGCATTGCAATTACAGTGGTCGCATTTATTTTCCAAGGTCTTTCATTTCTAGTTTTAACTGGTTCCGTCGATATCTATATTGGTCTTTTTATGTCGTTTATGGCTACGGCCTCTTCCACAATTTTGGGTACCCTTCCCATCACAATAGGAGGTTCCGGTTTAGCCGAATGGGGATTATGGGCATATATCAATCAGTTGAATAACGTTTCGCAAATTGGTAATATAATAAATGATGTCGATCAATTAAACGTCATAATTGCATGGAGGATTGCTTCTTACTACTTGCCGTTAGTGATAATGTGGGTTGCATTGATGAGGTTAGCATTGGGAACTAATTATTCAAAATCTACCCCATCCTCATCCGCTTCCACTACACCTGACAGTCGAGCTGATTGATAGTATTTTAATAACGATTATTTCCCTTTTATATGGTGAAGATTTTAACAGACCTACTAGAAAATAAGATAGTACTTATTACCGGTGCATCAAGCGGAATAGGTAGATGCGTTGCAAATGATTTTTCTCGATTTGGTTTGAAATCCTTGATTTTAATTGCCAGAAATATCGATAGACTGAATGAATCGGTTCTATCGATGAAGGAAAGAGACTTTGAAATATTAACACTAAGTTGTGATGTGTCCAAAAAAGAAGAAGTTAAGCGCGTTGGTGATCTGATACTCGAACGATATGGATACATAGATGTTTTAGTCAATAATGCAGGGATTGGCATATTTGGGAAGGTTGAAAAAACGTCCATTGAGGAAATCGAAAAAGTCAGTTTCACTAATTATTTTGGCATGATTTATTTTACAAAAATTTTTCTTGATTCAATGATTAGGAGAGATAGTGGTCACATAATTAATATTGCTTCCTTGGCTTCTAGTTTTGGTATCCCTGGAATGGCCGCGTACTGCGGATCAAAATTTGCAATGTTGGGTTTTTCTGAGTCCTTACGTCGTGAATTAAGAAAAACAGGTGTAAAGATATCTGTTATAAGTCCAATAGGTGTAAAGACCAATTTTTTTAATAATGAATATTTTAATAATAAAACTCCTATGAAATATATGTTAAACCCGGAAACTGTTTCTAAGGCGGTATTAAAGTCGCTTACATCCGATTCTTTTCAGATTTTTGTACCCACCTTAGCTGGATTATCCGTGCCGTTCAAAGGCTGGTTTCCTGCGATAATTGATTCAATTATTGAGAGCCAATTCCGCAAAAATTTTGGCTGAATTGCACTATTATTCCTCTTCATCTTCATCCTTATCCTTCTTATTTGGATCAAAATCTGATTCTACATCCATCATTTGTGCACTCTCCAAATCAAATTTAAAAATCTCGTCCATATCAATTTGATACTTGGTTTTTAATAATTCACATAATTGATCACTTAGTTTGGCTTTTGATATTTTGATTTTATACTCATATACGAAACCTTTCATAAGCTCTGAAACCTTCAAATCATCTGCTAAATCAATTTCTTCTATTATTGTTCTACCGTCGGGTAGTGATTCGTAGAGCTGGATATCTGCTTTTTTGGTTTGTTCATTGATGTCTAGAAAATAACCTGTTCTATTAATCGTGTCTAGTATCTGAAAATTTGCATTTTTCAGTTCATTGTCGGCCCATTCGGGAAGACCATTTTCTTCTGATTTTGCCTTTGCCGCTTTTCTTGCCATTTCTTGCCCGTTATGTATTCTAGTACTTTTTATTAAAAACTTTTTCAAATTTATTTCTGGACTTCTAGAAAGCATTATCTATAGGATTATGTATACTTAGGTCCTTGAACACCGTTATAAATGGTGAATCTTTACTTGATTTAATCCAGCGTCAACACTCTGATTTAGTGCTTGTCGATACAAGATCATTTACTGAGTATGCGCAGGGTCATATTCCTGGTGCCATTAATATCGATTTGATGCATTTCCATTGGTTTGATACTTCTAAAATGGGAATTTTGCAATTTGAAAAACAAATGGGTTTACTATTAAATTATCTGGGCATTGATCAATCAAGTAGAGTTATTTTTTATGATAGTATTTCAGGTCCGACCGCTTCTCGGGGTGTTTGGTTATTGAATTATTTCTCTCATCTTGATTCATTTATGTTAGACGGTGGATTTGAAAACTGGTCAAAACTTAAATATCCAGTAGAAATGAAGACAAACCAATATTCACATTCCGCTTTCAATTTTTATACGAATAGGGCGATATTAGCTGATTTAGAATATGTGAAAGACTGTATAGACAAAAATTCACAGGATGTGATAATTGTTGACTGCCGTTCCCAGGCTGAGTACAACGGAACTGTTGCTCGTGCTTTTCACAGGGGACATATACCTAAATCCGTCAATGTTGAGTGGTCAAACAATCTTCACAATGAGAAATTCTTGGAATTTGACGCCTTGGTTAGGTTGTATTCCTTTATATCAAAAGAAACAGAAGTTATAACGTATTGTCAAGGTGGTTACCGAGCTGCAAATACTTATCTCGCTCTTAAACAACTTGGATATCCAAAAGTAAGAATGTACCTAGGTTCTTGGGGAGAATGGGGTAATAATCCTACGCTTCCAGTTGAATTGAATTAATACGTTAACTGACGTTTTACTTTCCAATGAATATACTAAATGTTCTAATAAAAAAATGGAGCTAACTATTTTTTATTAATTGGAAGATTGTTTAATTCTTGTAGTTCTCTATTTATCTCAGTTGTATTTTCCTTCCCATATGTTATCAATATTCTGTCGTCATCGTTTAGTACATAGCTCATTATGTCTTTAGTTTCATTACCATTAACATAGAATTTTAGTTTATACTGGTCGTTATCGCAGAAGCGCTGGTTACTATCTGTAATGAAACACCCATTGGAAGCGTCCATCCTAATACTCTTGAGAAATTCACCAATTGGAACATTAGACGAGTGTTTATGGATTGTTGTTCCATCCAGTGTGCGGTTGTAGGTTTCTACGTGAATATAGTTAGACCTCACCATGTATTTTTGCTGTGCTAGGTCTAAGTTTGTACCATTTAGGTTAATCAATAATGCTGCATGTTCATGTGCTGATCCTAGCGCACCATATTTGGCTGCTACATTTTCACTGGGAAAAAATATTGCTAACACAATTGCAAGCGCGGCTAATCCAACTACAACGGGGACTATTATTTTTAAATATTGTTTTCTTTTCTTACGACCTCTTGCAAAATAACTACTATTGTTATTATCATCCTTGTTAGAAGTATTATTCTTGTTACTATCAACGTCTGAATTCTTTTTCTTCTTGCTCATTCTATCGTAATTCTACTGAAATGCTCTCTAATTTAAAATTAATATTTGTCATTCTACGCATTATTTGTCATTTCGCTTATGATACTTCTTAATTTTAAAGAAAATGGATGATTTGGATTGTTAATTACTGTTAAAAACTCTCTGGGACTAAATTGTATGTCGCAATAACATGGTAGTGGGGAAAGAGAGTTTGCACCCGTAACGGCATGAAGTTCTTCCAAAACTTTCTTATGATCTTGGTTTTCTTCAAGATTTGAATCGTGTGTAGTAGCCGGAATACAATATCCTGATATCCTATTTAGCAATATGTAAGAAATAGCACCAAATCGTACAAATGTTGTATAAATTTCAAACAATAGTTTTTTTGTTCCTTCAATGTCTAAATCATCCATTTTCATAGTAAGTATTAACTTATCCGCTATTGACAGGGCATTAATGGACCAATGTCTTATTCCTGGACTCGTATCAATAATGATGTAATCTGTATCGAGCTTGGTAATAATTTGTTCTCGAAGGAAAACTAATTTCCTAAACTGTTTTTTCCAATAGTCTGTTCCATTACCCATTTCAAATTTAAATATCGCGTCTCTGCTAGGATTAGAGAATCCAGTATAGAGCTTCCCTGTAAAATTGCTCTGCTTTTGTTCATCTTTAAAAAGAATTTCAGTCATGTCAATTATCGATTCATAAATATCTGCATTATTATCCAAAAAGTCGTTTATCCATTTTTTTGGATTTATCTTAAAATAATTATGTAAGCTAGGTGCATAGACGTCTAGATCTAGTATGGCAACCTTTTTCCCCATTTTTACAAGTAATGCTGCGGTATTAGCAGCTATTGTGGTCTTACCAGTGCCTCCCTTATAGGAATGTATTGCTATACAGTGAGTCATACTTAGCTTGCCTACTACATTACTTCAAAGTTCAATATTAAATCTTTTGAAAATTTGTTATTGAAATAAATATTTTATTGTTAGCTTCGGAGATGTTTGTCCTCCTTTGCGAATCTTTGATTTATAGATCAGTCACTTTCATACTATCAAATATGAATGACATAGATTTGATAAGAACTTATTATGCCGCAGGTTATTAAAAACGTACAGTATCATTGTGCCGTATTCATACATCAGTGTCCTCAATATAGATCAGGCGAAAAGATCGTTTGATGGCGTATATATGACATGTAAATAAATTGTGATTTATGCCTAAGAAAGGTAAATTAGAAGAAATTATCAGTAAAGCTCTATATGCAGATGATGCATCTTCGTATCTAGTAACATATAGGGATTACAAAGATTATAAAATAATTACATTGTCAGATTTCATCTTAGTTTCTGAAAATTTTCAAACAATACCCGCTTCAAGGATAACAAAAATTGAACTAAAGGGACGATTATTATATAAAAAAAATTAAAATAATACATTGTTTAAACACCAATAATAATAAATCATGGAAAAATATGTTACCGAATTTAAAAACCTTTGTAATGAAATTGTACAAATCGATCCAAGAATACGATTCATTGGGGTTGCTGATAAGCATGGAATAATTATTACCACTGCAGAGCGTAAAGGAATAATTCCACTTTTAAGCGATGAAGAAACCGAGCAATATGCTATCACTGCCTCCACCAGACAATATACTAGGTTAAGGTGGCAAGATTTACTAGGAAAACTGAATTATACTTGCTCGCTTTATGAAAAAATCTTGCGGATTACAATACCAATAACAAATCAGAAAAATAGATTAGAGTATCTCTTGATCTTTACATTAGATCCACATACAGATGACTTTGATAATTTAATCATGGAAAAAATAATGCCTTCGATTAGTGGTTTCTTTTCAAAGCTTTTCAAAGTAAAATAGTCCAGTATTAAAGGCCAATATATGGAACTAACGAGAATCAAAACCCAAGATCACGATTGGTCTGTGTAAAACAGACGAAAGTCATCATTGCGATTTATGCTTAAGATGTCATTCAAGAGTAATATTATGTTACTATTTGACTCTCATTAACTGATTTTTAAGCATAAAAAAGGGAATTGAATAAGTTGTACCTTTTTCTCCAATCTGAAAATTTGTAGACTGAATGAATAACCCTTTTTTACCTGAAAAATGCAATCTAAAAACTTAAACATTCATACTCTAGTGACGGTGATATTGTTGAATCAATTACCATAATTAATTATAGAGAATTCTTTTCATTATCTTTTCAAAGCCTTTGCATGTCTTTCAAAAAAATTCTCTGATACCTGGTCTATATTTGATAGTTGTCTAATGATTTAATAGATTTATCTGAATGTTTTTAAAAGAAATAATATATTTTTGTTTGTTGACAAATGTGGGTAATATTTCAGTCACTCCATATGGAAAGACTCGGATTATGGGTATCATAAATGTGAGTCCCGAATCATTTTACAAAGACTCGATAAAACATCAAGAAGACGAGATTCAGGATACAATCATTAGAATGCAGGATAATGGAGTTGATATAGTGGATGTAGGTGGTATGTCAACTGCTCCATACTTGAGGACACTAATTCCAAAGGATATCGAATCAAAACGATTACACAATGCAATCTCAGCTATTAGGCAAATTAGCAATATTCCTATATCTGTTGATACAGTAAGATCCGACGTAATCCAATCTTTATTGAAATTAGATGTGAATGCGATTAACGACGTTACTGGCTTAAAATATGATAAAAAAATGCCTAGCCTGGCTTATGAACAAGATCTTCCTGTGATCCTTGGCGCTTATCTGTCTGATAGAGAAAATCTTCATGGTGATGGGGACATACAGGATACCAGTTCTCTACTCGCTGAAAGTATTAGAATTGCCAAGAAATGTAAAATCGACGATGATAAACTAATCATCGATCCCTCGATTGGTTTTTTTAGAAAAGATGGATTTAATCCATTTTATTCCAAAACTCTGGGAATGGATTGGTACGTGCGTGATATCGATATAATTGCTAATATTAAATTGTTAATGTCTTTGAAAAAACCAATCTGCGTTTCGATTTCCAGAAAATCGTTCATAGGATCTTTATTTGGTTTAGCTGTGGAAGATAGACTAATTCCTTCAATTATTGCTGAGATGTATAGCGTTATTAATGGAGCCTCTCTGGTACGAACTCATAATGTCAAAGAAACTAAACAAGCAATAGAAATGCTCGAAGTGATCAACTAGATACCTGAGTTAATGTAACAATTATAACTATTAGAAAACAAATATCGTTTGATTTGATTTGAATAAAACTCATGAAATTGATTATATTATTCCTGGAAAACCGTTAGCTATAATTGAGGAATTTGATGCGGGGAAAAACACCTATTTAGATGAGGGTGAGGTTAGATCTTCTGTTATTGGAAAATCTAGCGCTAACATGGTCGATCGTATTTTAAGTGTTAAACAAAAAAATCCACCTATGATACCCAAGATTGGTGATATTGTTGTTGGATATATCGATATGTTATTTGGAAATATGATATCGGTAAGGATTGTTTATATCAATGAAAAATATTCTAAATCTGGTTTTTCTGCGATAGCCTCGACTCGTATGTCTAATTCAGGGGGAAACTATGGTTCAGGCTGGCGTGAGAGAAGTTATAAAGGTAAATTTGTTTTTAAGGTTGGCGATATTATAAGGGGAAGAGTATTCAGCTTATTGAATTCTTCAATTCATTTGACATTAGAGGACAGAGACTTGGGAGTTGTGTATACAATTTGCTTTTCTTGTGGAAATGAATTTGTCAAAGTACCAGGAGGATTAAAATGCAATTCCTGTGGTAACTTTGAAGACAGGAAAGTTTCAATTGATTATGGAAAAGAATCCTTTACACTTTTGTATGATAAACAATTTCCTGTGATATGAATGCCTTCAAGGTAGGTTTTCAGGGCGAATCTGGATCTTACAGTGAAGCATCTGCCCGTATTCAATATCCTGATCCAAATTATTCATTCATTCCATTTAGATCATTTCGTGAATTGTTTGATGGTGTTGAAAATTCTACAGTGGATCTGGCAGTAGTTCCTATTGAAAATTCTACAGAAGGGAGTGTAAATGAAACTTACGACTTACTAGTTGAAAAACCTCTTTATGCTATCGGGGAAATATATCAGAAAATACATCATTGTTTAATCATCGATAAGGATGGATCTCCAGACGAAATTTCTGTCGTCTATTCTCATCCACAGGCATTGGCTCAGTGTAGAAAATATATTCAAAAGAAACACTTAGAATCAATCCCTATGTACGATACTGCAGGATCTGTTAAATTTATTAAAGAAACTCATAGTACTAACGCAGCAGCAATAGCTAGCAAGCATGCTGCCCACATCTATGACATGAAGGTTGTAGAAGAAGATATCGAGGATAATTCTAATAATTTTACTAGATTTCTAATAATTTCTAAAAGTTATAATAGCAAAGCCGATGACAATAAGATATCAGTTATTTTTTCTATCCCTCATACCCCTGGATCATTATATTCAATACTCCAAGAATTTGCATTAAGAAACATTAATTTAACAAAAATTGAATCAAGACCCACGAAAAATATACCTTGGGAGTATTATTTTTTTGTAGATTTAGAGGGAAACGTTAATGATGATAAAATTTCTGCCTCTCTTTTAGTTGTCAAGTCCGCTACTATTTTCTTTAAGTTATTAGGTTCGTATAGGAAAGACGAAATAAGGTAGTTATGACTGCATTCTGGTTCTGATTCCTAATCCTAATATTACAACACCAGTTATGATCAACATCATTTGACCACTAAACGCAAGTGGACTGGCCTTCGAAAACGCCCCTAAATTCAAATTTAATGTATTTTCCCCTTCATTAATAACCTGAATTTTGTACTTACCATTTGTTTCTGATGTAACAGTTTCATTCAGTACCCCAATATTTCCAGTTTTATTCATTATCAATTTGTTGTTGGGGTCTATTACTAGCACTGTAAATTTAGATCCATTGGCATAAATATTTGCGATGTTGCCCGAATTCATATCTGGAGTGAATATTCCAGATTGATTTGGTTTTATCATCTCAGTAATTTCCACATATCTGGGGATATTCGAATCAATAATTGAAACAATACCTATCCCAATAAAAATGAAACCTGCAATAAAAAATATTATCAGGGAAAGCCTTCTTGATATAACTACCATAAATTTGCTTATGATAGCAGACGATTAAATATAATCTTTACAAATTCTACTGCAACAATTATTCGATATCGATTACTGTTTGAAAACCAAACAATGCTTCTAATGCTATGGTTTATTTTTTATTTAACTCTGACTAGGAGATTGATTGGTAATCTCTATAAAATGTCAATCATGCAGAAGAATTGTATAACTGACATGCAATAGCAAGTTTTGCATCAAATGTTTTGGATTCGTAGTTTTATCCAAGTTTACCTTATAACCAATGCTGAATTTTGAAAAATTCCTCGATGGGTTCTTTCTTTAATAACTTTATCAAAGCTAATCCTTGTGGAACTGATAGTACTGGTTTGGAAAAATAATTATCAGTTCCTAGCCGTGGACATGCTACTTGAATAAACGCATCGATTTCTCTAAAGTTTTCTAACTTCTCATTTGAAATCTCGGTCAAAGCTATCAGTTGTATGTTAATTCCTAATTTGCTTAGCTCTTTCTTAAATTCTAAAGCTTTAATATTTGCAAATTGTCCCTCTTTTAATCCTATTATTATCCCCAAAGTTCTTGCATCGAGTGCCTTGTACACAGAGAGTATCGCTCTCTTCTTGACAACTTCTGCTTCGTTATTGATTTGTAAAAATTCTTCAAAATATGGATCGAGCATAAATGTCGGTTTTTCTGTAGAAAGGGCTATCCCTATCGAATGGAATCTACTTTGGCCAAGAAAAATAAAAGCCTCAATTTCACTTTTGATGTTGTGCAGTGGATGAAATTCACAACCAAAGACTTGTGCATCATTCAATTGTCCTTTACCTTTTCCCTTTACCACGACAAACCCGTTATCCTCAAAAATCTTCTTGACCGTGTCAATTTGATGCAAGTGTTGACTGTCTGTAACTAATGAAATAGTTTTAAATCGCCCCTTTAGTTCCATTGCGCATTTTAATGCAACATTATCAAATCTTATTGTGTCAAAGGCATTTATCATGAATACTTTCTCTCCAAAATTTTCTATAGTTATAGTATGTCCTACGTTAAATAATATATCTGCACCCAGCATCTCTGCAGCATGAGTGTTAAGATCGCAAGAACCCCAGCTCTTATCTCCTATTATATATGATATTATGTTGAATTCGTTTTCAATTTTTTCAGAAACTTTTTGAATTTTTGGTAATAGGGGTTCGGGACCATTCAAAGCTATGGAACGAGGCTTTCTCTCTCTAATGATATCAAAAATTCTGTCTTCATCTATCTGGATCAAATTAAACGCCTTTCTGAATCGTATTGGACTATACATTAATATTTTTATGTATTTTTGTATCTCATCTTTCTAGAACCAAATACGTTCAAGGGCGTTCATTCCTCATTGAATTTTGAATATTTGATGTATAATTTTGTAACCCTCCTTCGTTAGTCAAGAGTTCAATCAATTATTATGATTATGGTTCTTGGTCACGGATCAATGATTTGAATACTTAGAAATAACAATAATATAGATAAGACTGTTACCGCTGTGCGGATAATTTGATTAGCTTTAAGAATGGGTTGGGTTGGGCTGCCTGGGCTGTGGTAAAGGCTATCCTTTCTTTTATTCCATTTTCTCTTCAGAATCTCTTTCTGAAATCGTTTAGAGATTTATAAAAAATTCGTTGCAGGTTAATCATGCAACAGCTCCCCAGGTTACAATCGATATTGCCTTAACTATTGCATTGTTTGTGGACGTTACCACTTTTGAGGCGTCGAGGCTAATGGGCTCCTTCCTGAGTAATGGCAGTTTGGAATATTAGTTAAGAGATCAAATGATATGGCAAATGATAATAAAAGCCAGTATTATTCAAAAGCACAATATGTGTTACAATATTTATAAAAATACATAAAAAATTAGGTAGAGGTCCTATTCAGTTGTTGACTTAGATCAAATTGTGACATATATGGTTCGGGGAATCCTGTTCTATCCTCAGGACATCCAAAACCTCCTTGCAGAGCCTTTCTTACCACATTTTCGGAAATGTCAACTGTAGAGTTATCAGAAGGTGCGGATTCCCCTCCTGATGGTTGGCATGAGAATGTTACGTCAAAGTTTGTTCCATTGATGTTTCCATAAATTCGATAGTCAAAAGTTGTTGCAACTGTTGGATAAAATGTCTCTGACTCATATTTTCCTACTTCACCAAATGCAGGATCCAAATTAGATGTCATGTTCTTGTCACCTGCTAATATTTCCACCTTTAACATGTTTTCTAGTCCAGTAATTGGTTGAGTCCCGTTTGCTCTACTATTGGTTGGATCTGAAGCATTAGGCCAGTAGGCATCTAGTGTTGCTGCAGTTTTATCGTCTACGTATAATGGTTCATTTGCAGAACCAACAACAAATAAGTAATCTTTCCCATTAATCTCAAAGAGTGCTCTTTGGTGAGCATATGACATTTGCAATACAGGAGCTGCTAACATCGAGATTGCTATTATGGCACCGAAAAGAATAAGATGATTTTTATTCATTAAGAGTTTATGTTTAAAGTTTATTAAAACAATTGTTGTACAATCTTCGAACGTATAGATTAACCCCAATTTTTGATGTAAAACTGTTTAATCAAGATCTTTCGTCCGATGAACCTAGCAATTCAACTATTAGATTTGAAACCATTTGCGTTAGTAACTTCGACATTTGTAAGATAATTATATTGTATGTTAATTGTTAATAATAGCATCTGAATTTCTCAGAAATTTGTTTGTTGCTGTATTTTTCATCGTGGGAACTGGTATAAAGATTTTGACATCCGTATTATTACCTGTATTCAGTCACTCGAGTCCTCTCACTTATTTGTCTGAACCCAATTAAATATTCGGTTCTCCAAAATCCGTACCTGGCCAAGTAACTATAACATTTACAAAAAATCCAGAGCCAAGAGCAAGTAATATCAAAATTATGAATTCTAAGAATGAAAGAATTGGTAACACCGATTTAAGAGCATCCAATTCAGATAAGTCACTTCCTGTTACATTAGACTCATCTAAAATTATCCCCGGGGTTTACACCGTCAATTGG
>JARFXS010000122.1 GCA_029194465.1 Candidatus Nitrosocosmicus sp. | reverse complement strand
GTACTGGAAACAATATTGAGAATAGTATAACAAATGAAAAAAGTGTTGACTCCGGATTAGAGAAATCAACTATAAGACCTAATTTCATACAATACGAAAATCAAGGAAATGGGATGAATTTCACTTATCCAGATTTTTTTAATTTGACCGAGAGTATAAATGGGATTTATCTTGTAACAGACAATAAATCGACGGGCTTTTATGTGGATTTTAAGCCTTCAAATGGTCAATCGTTGACAAACTTTTCTAATTCACAATCAACCTATTTAGAAAATAGATTTGAAAATTATAGTGTCGTAAACTCCTCACTAGAAAACATATTTGATGTGCCTACCCAGATGGTTCATTTCAATTATTTGAACAATTCGGAACCGTCAGACGCACTTCAGCTTATTACGGTGAAAGGTGATAGAGGAATAATTTTCACATACTTCTCTCCTCACAGTTCATTTAATATTTTTCTACCATTCATTATTGACATAGTAGAATCAATGAAGATAGGGACCCACACGGATAGTTGAATAATGTTAAATGATATTAATACACCATTCAATGATTGAAGGAATTGAGTGAAAACAATAAGAAAAAGTACTAGAGAACATTGTAGATTTGCAGCCGTTGTCTAAATGATCACTCAAACCAAACAGTTGATTAATCTGCCATTGTAATATGTTAACTTACTTTGTATAACTACTAGGTGCCAGCAAAAATATCATTAATAATTATTTTTTTATGACTTGCTTAATCCATTTGTATCTTATAGCCACCGACATTAAAATTATCAAAATAAGTATCCAGAGGATTCCGAATGAATCAACTACTATGATTTCACTTGCTGTCAATCGATCCAAACCTTCCTTCAACGGGAGAGCATATACCGAGCCTGATTGCTCCCTGTAAGGTGAAGAAGTGGTATTAGAGTATGTTAGAACATAAAGAACCCCTTTGTCATCAAACTCTAAATCAACAATCGGACCAAAATCTTTGGCAAAAAGGTTGTTTTGTATGTCACCAGAACTAAAAATATTTTCACGATCTTTATCTAACCCAAACTGAAATAAGTTACCCTGCATATCCCCAACATACAACTTATCATCACGATTAAGATTTGAATTTGAAGCATGCATAAATCCGACAGCTGTTAAATTTGATGAATTAGATATCGCAAATTTAGGCTCATCATAGTGAGAATTAGGTGGTATGGACAGACCTTTTGTATCTTGCGGCAATTTGACATCCAAAGGGCAACAAGAATCATTATCATAACCATGAATTTTTTTCCATCCGTTATTGAAACCTGACTTAATCATATTAATTTCATCAACAGAATTTGGTCCTTTCACAATATACCATAAATTTTTAGAAACTGGATCAAATGAAAAATCACCTACATGTTTAATACCGTAGGCAAAAAACTCTTTGAATCCATTCTGACTAAAAGGATTATTTGAGGTTATTGTTCCATTGGAAGCGATTCTTAGAATCACACCGCCTGTTTCAGAAGTATCATCTAATGTATTCTGAAGTTCTCTATTTTCAATCCCGTTTTCCTCATGGCCATCCCTATTCAAATCCCCGATAGCCAGATATAGAAGATTGTCTGGATCAGTTTCTAAACTCCCACTGTAATCTTCTGAGGTGTTTGTTACAGGGATTTCGAAAATCAATTTTTGATCTAATTCCAGTCCCGAAGCATCTGTAAACATAGTAAAATATTCCATTGCTATAACCGCCCGCGCTAAATATGGAATTTCTAATATTTTGTTGAGTAAAAATAATAAGAAAACACTAGTTGAATTTTTCTAATTTTCAAAGATATTCTGCTGAGTCCAATTGTCCCCGTAAGGGACGGTTGGAGCGTCATATATTGCATACTTTTTGAGATCCAAATCTCTAATCAATTTGATTTTCCCATCATATTTTTGTGTAACAAGAATATCATTATCAATGATTTCCATATCAGAGGGAAATGAGAGCCCGCTAGCAATTTCTCTAATTTCAATGTTCTTGTTATTATTTATCAAAGTTGGATTAGTTAGAGACTGTACGGTTGGAGCACTAATAATAAACAGTAATAAAGTAGACATTAATAACGCTGAGATTACAGTATATAGCAATCAATCATTTTTTGAATCCATATATTAAATATGTTACTTAAAAAAGACAATTACTATTTGTTAGAGCGGTAATTGAATATGACATCTGCATTTCCAATATTCAAACAAAATTGGTTAGAAAAACATTTGTTAATAAATTGAAGCACGTTTAGAGAAAAAATAACTTTTTTTAATTCGCAATGGAGTATTAAACTATTCAATGCCTTTTTAATTTCTGATCGATAAATATTTATTCATTACAATGAATTCAACAAACCGTGAAGAAAATAAATATTATTGTTACTATTGTTTTAGTTATTGCAATTGTGATTTCAGTGAATTATGTCTTGTTAAGTTCATCACTTGTAGGAAAGGTAAAAGAGAGTCAAGAAACTAATTCTAGTTTACTCAATAATGATAGTCAAAGTTATTTCGATCCTAGTATTTATCAATCTTTTAACGACGAGTTTACTTCTGAGAGTAATAGTTCTTGGTATAATGTGGCGGGTACTTGGAGTATAAGTGCCGAGGGTTTACATGGGGGGACCGCAGACAATACCACCAGTCCAATTGATAATATTCTAATCAGTCCTGTTGCTTCTAGGACTCTCACAAATATTACCACATCTTTTAAGATTAATAATATTGATCCAACCCAGCCTAATTCTGTATCAATAGTATACTCTGCTACAGATCCCATAAATTATCGACAAGCGGGAATTAATATATACAAAGATGATATTTATGTAAGGTTTGCAGATATTAACAACGGTTCTTTAACAGCACCAGAAGCCTGGCCAGGTGTAAGTACAGGCATGAAATTTATTCCAGGATCTACATTAAACATGTCTTTGTCAATACAAAACGCAACACAAAGTCTAAGCCTAAATGGCTCTGAATTTCCGTATAACGGCAATAATACATTTGTGGATGGTTATGTAGGGTTAAAATATGGAAAAATAAAGGATATCGACTTTTTTAATTATAGAGTAGAAAATCGAAATGATTTTGACGGAAATAAATGAGTACCATGCAAAGTACCTTAATTAGAAGAAAATTCCTTTTCATATTCAAATATGCAGTAAATTGTTTAATAGTGATCTATTTTTTTTATTGGCTTGCCCATGGAAATCTTCTTAGTGATTATTCTAAAGTTAACGCACAAGTTATCAATGACTCCGCTCTTACTTTAAATTCCGTTTATTCCGGTTTCTTAAACCCAACAGGTATTGCATTTTTAAATGATTCGGCCAATAATATATTGGTAATAGAAAAGAGTGGGAATGTCAAATTAATCCGAGATGGAATTATACAACCAAATCCGGTTTTAAGTTTTAACGTCGATTCACAGAATGAACATGGCCTTTTGGGTATTGATACCTTACAAAAGAATGGTATTAGTCATGTATATCTGTATTTAACAGAAAAGATATTAGACCCAACCAATAAAACTTCAGAAAGTCTGAGAAATCGTGTATATGGACTACAATTTGACAATTATACTGCTTCATTAGGGAATAAGACATTGTTACTAGATTTACCTTCAACAATCCCCCCATTTCATGTTGGAGGAAAAATAATGATAGGAAAGGATGAAAATTTGTATGCTGTGATAGGAGATCTAACTCCTTTGGATCAAAATAGATCCAAATTGCAAAATGTTAAGAATGGATCAGAACCTAATTACACTGGGTCTATTTTTCGAATCAATCCATCAAATGGATCGGCTTTGGACGATAATCCTTTTGTAGATATAGATGTACCTAATTTGGATAAAACTTATAGTTATGGAATAAGGAATTCATTTGGTCTAACTTTTGATCCTATTACAGGCACAATATGGGATACAGAAAATGGCCCGGCACATAATGACGAACTAAATATAGTCTATCCAGGATTCAATAGTGGTTGGCGTGAAGTCATGGGCCCAATTCATCAGACTTGGCTAAATAGACAAAGCGAAAATGCAAGCATAGACAATTTTGTGCAATTTCCCAACTCGTATTATTCAGATCCACAGATAAGTTGGCTGACAACCATAGGCGTTACTGATATTGAATTCATTAATTCGTCTCTGTTGGGCAAAGAATATCAAAACAACATTTTTGTAGGAGATTACAAGAATGGTGACCTATATTTTTTTAAAGTAAATGGAGATAGAACAGGGTTAGATTTGACCGATCATTTGATAGATACAGAAAAGAAGAGGATGAAACATGTAATTGGGACAGGTTTTGGTGGGATATCGGATATCAAATCAGGGCCTGATCAAAAAATATATTTGGTAGATTATAAAAAGGGAGAAGTTTTTACCATATCATGAGACCTCACATTATTAGATACTAGGCCGTGAGCGGCTCAGAAGACATTTTTTTAATCCATGTATTTACTCCTGAATGCTGATCTGGAGGATTCTTCTCCCCTAAGATAAATGAATGCTTGTACTCTATTTGGGATATCAATTGAATGCATATCTTCTAATATTTTCCTCATGGAACTATCACTATAGAGTATTTCTTAATTTTCCATACTAATAACATATTATTTGTTATCTAAAGAGGTAAATCCTATCTATGATTACTCACAGATTTGGTAGAATATTAAGTGTTAGATTGGAAAATTTTGAAAATAATAGTTTATGCTGAAATATTATTCAATTGTGTGACCATTCTTTAAATGAATATTGCGTGATTAAAAGTTTTTTAGAAACTATGAAAATTCTTATGTGATTTAGGA
>JARFXS010000017.1 GCA_029194465.1 Candidatus Nitrosocosmicus sp. | reverse complement strand
GGTAAATCCTCTTCTATATGCAAGTCATTGATATGCTTAATGAGCTTTCCACATAAGTAGCAAGAGTATTGGAGATTTTCAAATTTACCTATTGGTGGATCATAATTAGGAAGTGTAGATATAAATAACAATTTACACAAATTATTAAATAAACTTATCTGGTAAACTTCGTTACCAATAACATCTAAATACAATCAACCAATCATCTTTTTCTAAGAATGGCAGGAAAACCTTACTTCTTTAACTTTGTTGAATCATCAAGTACTAAAAAAATTCAAGACTTGACAATTGATCCACAAATTCTCATAGACAGAATGAATATTAGAAAGAATGCGGCTGCCCGAGCATCCCCCACTGTATTGATTCTTACGAAAAAATCAGATATCGAATCAGATTTAGTAGGCATCCAATTACTAAAACATGGGATTGATTATGTTAAAATAACTGAAGAAGATATCCCATTGAATTTCGGATTCAAATTTGAAATTAGAAAGAACGAAAAGTCACTCCTGTATCTACGAAATAGAAAGATCAATCCCAGAAACATAAAGATAGTATTGTTTAGATATTTTGATTTGAAATTCTTGAATTATTACACTGGAATCTTTCAAGCATTTTTTGCTCAACAGTGGTATCAAGCATTCAACTGCCTTCGGATAACTCTCGATTCGACATGGATAAATGACTCACAAAAAACATTCGATGCCGAGAATAGATTAAAGCAGCTAGTTACGGCACAAAGAATTGGCCTTAGCATCCCGGAAACCTCAATTACCAATTCTATATTGGATGGGAAGAAGTTTTTTAAGAGATACTCAAAGTCCATCATGAAAGTCCTACATCATCACGAAATCATCTTAAATCAAAGGTCGTTTAAATTCCTAACAAATAACATGGAACTAGATCACCTATTATCGTTTGAGGATATCGTATATGCCCCGGTTATTTTTCAAGAAAAAATAGAAAATGATTCTGAAATAAGAGTAACGGTTATTGGAGACAAGATTTTTGCATGCAAACTTTCGATCAAGGACAAAAGCAAATACTCAGATTTGCATAAAATAAGGGAAAGTAAAATAATATTTGAAGAAATCAATCTTGGCAAAAAAATGGAAAAGCAATGTATTAAACTAAATAGAGAATTAGGATTACATGTTTCAAGCATAGATCTTATTCAAAGTAAAAATGGAGAATTATTTTTTTTAGAAATTAATCCAATAGGTGATTGGTATTGGATTGAAAAGCATACTAATTTACCTATAACAAAATCAATGTTTGACTTTGTGAATGGTCTGTTGAAAAAAAATAGATTACATGATTCATAAATGGATCATTTTTGAGGTCGAAAAATTCCTTTAATCATAATAGAACATGAGAATAAGACCAGGAATTTGAAAACATTGTACTTTTGAAATGTAAAAATATTTTAATTGGTATAACAATCAATAAAATATTCTATAATGGGAAATAATATCATAGTAATCGATGATGATGTAGGAACAGCATTATTCTTTAAGATTTGTTTAGAAGATGAGGGATACCAAGTTAATATTTACAATGATCCAAACTCCCTTTTAGAAGAATTTGAACCTGGAATTTATGATCTCCTAATAACCGACATACGAATGCCCAGAATAAATGGTTTTGAATTAGCTAGTAGGGTTAGAATAATGGATAGTAAAATTAAGATTTGCCTAGCTACTGCATTTGAGGAATATTATCAATCAATCATAAAGTCTTATTCAGATTTAAGTTTTAACTGCATAATCAGAAAACCAATTAATAAAGATAATTTTTTGGAGATCATTGAAAACAGGTTGAGTGAATCAAAATAGATTCAGAAATTTAATGAGAACCATCTAGCAATAAAATTTCTAAATAATTCTAGTCCGCCCTTTCTATCTTAAATCCTATTCGAACCTCTACCTGATATTCAACTTGTTGATTTTCATCCAACCTAAAGGTAACTCTCCCCATTTCACCCCATTGAATATTCTTCACGGTTTTAGACGCTTCCTTAAAGGCGTTGTTGACAGCTTCATTTATTCCAGTTGGTGACGTGCCAACTATTTCGATATATTTGTAAACCATTAGAGGTTTTAATTTTCGTCACATAAAAATATAATCAAAAATCTACAATTAACAGGTTCATGATAAACTTTATTGAAAGAATTTCAAAATTAATGATTATTGATTAACAAAAGTCATGTTTGTCATTGATCGAATAAACTCCTTTATTAGACTTGGGAATTTTCAATCAGCTGTTTCAAAATATGACGATGACATTTATTCATGTTTTCTGGTTCGTAGCAAAGTAACACAACATCGTTCCTCCTTGAATAATCTTTTATCCATTTTATGTTTGAAATCGCTGGCGTGGCATTCATTTCTTTTTGATATAAAACAGTGTACTCATTAATATCCAGTTCATCGCGTTCAAACTTATCAGTCAAACTCTTAGAGGGTGATAAATCATAAAACCAAGCATCCATTTTATGCTGTAGCTCAAAAGGCAGTGTAGCGGAAACAGCAATCCTGAAGTAATCACTCTTATATCTTGAAAGATTGGTAAATGAATCTGTATATAGGGTCACAAAACTAATAATTGTGACATCACTAAAATCGTTTTTGATTTTGAAAAAAGGTTTAAAAAAACTGTAAAGAATGGGAATTTTTTATTATTTAAATACTGTTTAAGGTTTATGTTAATCTGATAAATGTCGAATAAATATGCTCATCCTGAGGTTTTGGTTGATACGAAGTGGACTGAAGATCACATAAAAGATCCGAATGTAAGAATTGCAGAGGTGGACTATGATCCAAAAACAAACTACCATTTAGGACATATTCCCGGGTCAGTGTTATTTGATTGGAAGAAGGATATCAATGATCCCTTAAATAGGAACATCATTTCAAAAGAATCATGCGAAGAATTACTCAAAAAATCTGGAATAAATCAGGATACGACTCTAGTACTTTACGGAGATTTTAACAATTGGTTCGCGGCTTTTGCTTTTTGGGTTTTTAAGTATTATGGCTATAAAGATGTACGCATAATAAATGGCGGCAGAAAAAAATGGCTTGAAGAGGACAGATCTATTGATAAAACAATCCCAACTTATCCGACAGGCGATTTCAAAGCGTCTAACCCCGATGAGAAAATAAGAACATATTTAAATCACGTATCAGAGTCACTTAAAAACAACCAAATCATATTAGTCGACGTAAGATCGCCATCAGAATTTACTGGGGAAGTGACTGCACCAGCCGAATATCCTACTGAACATGCACAAAGGGGAGGGCACATTCCTGCAGCTATCAATATACCGTGGGGAAAAGCAGTTAATGAGGATGGAACGTTCAAACCGCTTGAAGATTTAGAGAAGCTATATAAGGAAAATGGAATCCTGCCAGAAAAGGAAGTAATTTCATACTGCAGGATTGGAGAAAGATCATCACATACTTGGTTTGTGCTGAAGTATCTTTTGGGCTACCCAGATGTAAAGAACTATGATGGATCATGGACCGAATGGGGCAATATGATTGGAAACCCGATTGAAAAATAAATTATTCCATTGTTCCTAATCTTTTATTTTTTTAATAATTATATTGAATAAGTAATTGTTACTAGAATTTGGTAATGAAGATTGCGCAGGGTTTTTCTCTTGAACAATTTCAATAATCTCTTGTTTATTTTGATTAGCCCAACGTAATAACTCAAGATCAGCAGTAGGATCGTCAGACACCAATCTTATAACGTGTCCAATTCGCATATTTTTCACTATGAATTCATCCAATTTTGCCAAAGTGGCGGAACATTCAGTTCCTAATTCAAACATATGAAAATCAGGAAACGATTTAAAGCATTTCACATTGAATTTCTTGATTTGAGACTCTATCTCAAACTTACACTCCTCGATAGTTCTTATCGATTCAAGACTTTTGAGGTTGTCGTTAGTTTTGATCTTTGCTATCCATCCACGCTCAAATGGGGAGTCATTAACAATTTTAGGGTTATCAATGATTTCTTGATTTATTTCCACAACGTTCCCAGATACAGGGGAACGAATTATTCCAAAGTGATTTAAACTCTCAATTGTACCCAAGCTCTTATTTCTAACTATTTCCGCCCCAGCAGGTTTTGTTTTAAGTTTGAGTATTTTGCCTGCTATGTATGAATATACTGGAGTAATACCTACAAGGACCTGTTTTACATCATTTTTTATATCATTCGGCTTCTCTATTGATTTTATCAAGTAAAGTTATCAAGATCATAAAAATAATCTGCCCAGAAAATACACAGTTTTCAATTCTGTTGTCTAGCATAGTCATTATTGCAAATAAATTAAAAGAAATTATTTCAATATAATAGTAAGCATTTCATTTTACGGTCACGGATTTAGCCAAATTTCTAGGATAATCTGGATCTACTTGTTTCTTCAGGGCCAAATAGTATGACATTAGTTGTAAGGGGATGATTTCAAGAATTGGATAAAGGTAGCTATCAACATCAGGTAATTCCACAAACCGGTCATATACCTCATTCTTTTTGTTTGAAATACCGATTATATGAGCCCCGCGTGATTTAATTTCATTTGAACTAGAAATAACGTCTTGATAGGTTTCATCGATAGGGTTTAAGACAACAACTACGGACTCTTTGTCAATCAACGCCAGTGGTCCGTGCTTTAACTCACCTGCAGCGATACCTTCTGCATGTATATAGGCTAACTCCTTAATTTTTAGCGAGCCCTCTAAGGCAATCGGATAATGGATTGACCTGCCCAAAATGTATATATCCTTAATATTAGTGTCTAGTGATGAAACTAGATTTTGAATAATACCATCCGAGCTCAATACCTTTTTTACCATCATTAGTAAATCCCTTTGATTAAAATCATCAAAAGGCATTTGACCACTTGATAAGATATTTACAATTTTATATACTATCATCAGCTGGCCCATGAAACTCTTTGTGGCAGCAACTCCTATTTCGGGACCACAATTAAGAGTAAGAATAGAATCACTCATTCTTGCCAGAGACGAAGTAGGTACATTCACAATTGAAAGAATTTTAGCACCATTTTCTTTTGCTTTCTTGACTGAATGCAATACATCAGCCGTTTCACCACTTTGGGATATGGCTATTACAACTGAATTAGGCTCCAAAGAGTCCGAATAATATTGAAATTCGCTTGACATAATTACCTCGGTTTTTATCTTCGCAAATCTTGAAAGGAGTTGCTTTCCCAACAATCCACAGTTATAACTTGTTCCGCTGCCAGTGATATAAACATTGGAAGCATTTCTCATGAATTCACAAAAATTTTGAAAATCATTGAATTCTTGAAATGGTTTCAATAAAGTTAATGACTGTTCATGAATTTCTTTTATGGTGTGATGTGCATACTTTCCTTTTTCAATGACTTCCCTAGTTCCCATGCAACCTGATTTATAGGTCGGGCTACAACTCGTTTATTCAAATCAAATATACGATAAGTATTATGATCAATTATTACAATATCGCCATTATCTAAGAAAACAGATTTATCAGTGTATTTCAGGAAACCTAATACATCGCTAGATAGAAACAAAGCACTATCAGATATTCCTACTATCAAGGGTTCATCGAATCGTGCACCGGCAATAATTCCATTATCGAAAATAGCAACAAAGGCAAAAGAACCTTTAAGGGCCTGACAGGTTTTCATCATAGTTTCTTTCACATTAGATTCGGATTCTTGGTAGCACTTCTCCAGCAGATGAGCAATAACCTCACTGTCAGTCTGACTTTTGAAAGTATGACCGTCTCTTGTTAACTCTGTTTTCAATTCTTGGTAATTTTCTATTATTCCGTTATGAACTACAGCAATATTGGATGAACATGAATAATGTGGATGAGCATTTTTATCGTTTACGCTTCCATGAGTTGCCCAACGGGTGTGACCGATTCCAATTTGTCCAGGAAGTTTATTGAGGTCCATTTCTTCATCAACTTCTGCAACTTTTCCCACACCCTTACTCACTAAAATATTTCCGTCATTTAAGGTTGCAATTCCTACACTGTCATAACCTCTATACTCCATCTTTTTTAGTTTCTCAACTAACAATGGAGCCGCAGAGACTAACTTCCCACTATACCCAATAATTGAACACACAACTATTCTGAAAAAAATTTATTTAAAACCTTTATCAAAAATAAGATCTTTCCGTTATAAAAAAAAATATAATCGATCGGAAAAATTTGGTCGTCGTTGTTCATAAATATTTTTCTATTATAACAAAAAATATATACCAGCAAAAAAAAAATTATAATATCGTATATAATGGGGATAGAAAAAAAAATAATTTATGAAAAGGAGGGTCGACTCTATGAGAAAAAAATTATAGTGTTTGAAAAACAAAAAGAAATCCAAGTTTTATCAAATCCAATCGCCTGGAAGATACTAAGGCTGATTTCCGATAGGCCCAGGTATACTGCTCAGATAGCCAAAGAATTAGAGATATACGAACAGAGCGCTTATTACTATGTCAGAAAATTGGTTTCAATTGGAGCAATTGAAGAATCAGGATCATATTTTGTCAAGGGTGGAACAGCCAAACTATACTCGGCAACCAGCCCCGCCTTTGGTATCGAAATGGAATGGGGTGAAAATTTATCAATTGAATACAACCTAAATGATTGGAAAAAAACCACAGATTTCTTGACCGCTAGAAAGTTTCTAAAGGAGTTCATCGATGAAAATAACAAATTCGATGGTTTAGTCATAGTGGGATCTCCTAATCCCCACGGAATCTTTAAAACATCTGCTAGAGATGGGCACTATGCAATTCAATTGGCTTTTTTTTTAGGAAATATATGCAATTTGCCCGAAGGGTTTGTTGTAAAGTTAGATGAAGATGCGAAGGCCGAAAAGGAGCTAGAAGATAATAACTTGATCATAATCGGTGGTCCAGGTACAAACATAGTTTCTTCTGAATTCAATAGATATTTACCAATTAAATTTAATGAAGAAAACTATTGGTCAGGACTCGTGGACAAACCTGGGAGAATTTACCACCTAGACAATTTGGGAATTATTGCAAAATTTAAAAATCCGTTTAATGAAAAAAAATCAATTATTTTGATCGCCGGAGTGAGATCAATTGGAACTAAATCTGGTGTAATTGCAATTACTAACTTTAGTAAAAAAACATTTTCAGATTATTCAGGAGATGAACAGGAATGGGAAGCCTTGGTTCAGGGCTACGACATGGATAGTGATGGCAAAATAGATTACGTAGATATAGAAAAAGTTGTAAGAACGTGAGTCTCTAGTAATTTCAATTGTTCTTGACAGATTCCGAGGTTTCAATCACAGGGGTAATATGCACTAGTATCTGAGACTCTTCCTCTTTCCTTACCAAATAGCCTGGTAGATTTATCTTTCGATTTCCCAAACTGACATGACCGTGCACAACCAACTGGCGAGCTTGATATGGCGATTTTAGATTGGATTTTTTCATTATGATTGTTTGCAATCGTCTCTCCAAAATATCTTCTATCTTTAAGTTCAAAACATCATCCAGGGATGAACCACTAGAAACAAGGCCAAGTCTAGAAATATAGTTTAATAACTGCGTTTCCTTTTCGTGTCTGACATCAATAGATAAAGACAAAAGGGCACGAGCTTGATTCCTTATCCTGGCAATTTCTGTCTGAGCTTTCCATAACTCACGTTTATTTCTTAAACCATAAGACCCGACTACGTACAGCTCTGAACTTATTTGATCGCTTGTCCAAATGCTACGCGGTCGGTTATAATTCTTCTTTGACTTTCTAGGATCTCCCACTCAATTCACCTTAGTTTATTTCGACCCTGCTGCTCCAGCTGGTGCCTTTCCTGATGCCTTCTTGACACCCACTGCTGTGGCTTTCCTGCCAGTGGTTCTAGTGCACTGACCTCTAACTCTCAAACCAAACATATGCCTGTACCCTCTCCAACTCATGACAGACTTCTCTCTCTCAATATCATTTGATTTAGTAAAATCCAAATCTGACGTAATTAGATGAATATCAGCTCCCGAATCCATATCTTTTCTTCTATTAAGATACCAATTAGGTACACCGATAGTTCCGATATTTCTAATAGAATTCTCGATATCAGAGAGTTCTTTATCAGTCAAAAATCCTACCCTTAAGTATGGATTAATGTTCAAGGACTGTAATATTACTTGTGATAAATTATAACCAACACCCTTAACTTCACTTAATGCAACTACTGACTTCTTGCTGCCTTCGATATCTTTACCGGCAATTCTTAGAATATGTTTAAACTCTTCGACTGACAACTTGCTTATAAATGAGCATTCCATTTTCCTAAATAAAAACTATACTAGCCAGGTCAAGAACCTAATTTATCTGATAATAATTACAAGGACGAGCCTTAAATGGGCCCTTAAATTGTAAGATCTATACAAAAAGGATCGTATGAATGTAATAATAGGAGAGAATGTAACGAAAACAGCAGAAATAAGTCTTATATCCTTCTTCATACACTATATAGATAAAATGAATGAAAACATCATCCACAAGAGAAAGGTTCTGGAATACCAGGGTGAGACAGAATGGGAAAACTATCAGACTGATGTAGAGCTAGCCATTGAGAACCATTAGATAATAGATTATCAATATTTGAGACTAACCAACTAAACACAAAAGCTGCATGTGTTTTAAGTAATTAACATATTTGTCTAATTTATTCAAAAGGAAAATTTTAATAAGTCGCTAGTGATATATTTATTGTAAAATGATATCTGACTGGTTGTCCCGGGTAGGAAGTGCTATTCCTAGAGGGTTCTCGCGCCATTATATCTTGGAGCTTTTAGCTGAACAACCAATGACGGGTAAGGAGATCATCGACAAAGCAATAGTTCAAACTGGTGGGAAATGGAAACCATCTCCGGGCCTCATCTATCCATTGCTTGGAAGACTACTTGAGGAAGGACTAGTAGAAGAACACGAAAATGGTAGGTATCGAATAACTAAGAAAGGGATTTCCATAGCCTCAGATATCAAATCAGCGCATAATATAATGCAAAAACAATTGGAGGTAATGTTCAGAATAGGAAATATGGGAAAATTCATGACCATGGACTTGATTGATAGGATCTCGGCAATAGGATCCACACTTAGTTCAAATTTGGACAGGATGACAGAAGAAGAGAAGAACAAGTATAAGGACTTTTTAGTAAATGAATTAAAGAAACTTAACAATCAGGAGAAAATTCAAGTTGATGATAGAAAAGTTGATGATAGAACTATTACTTGACTAAAATGAATAACGATTTGATTAAACAGGGAGCATACTATCTGTTGAGAGGAGGTACTCTCCTTTCAGAACCCTGTAAAAAATGTGGAAATCTACAGATAAAATACAAGGATGATGTAATTTGTATGAATTGTCAACACATAGAACAGGGTAGAATGGACCAACAAGAAACCTCTGTAAATAATATCGAGACTAAAAAAGAGATCAGCAATGTAGGTAATGAAGATGATAAAGGCAATCTGAATACTTCTGATGATATCCACGAAGTGTTAAGTCAAGTAGAACACCAGGTTCTTCAAACCTTAGTAAAACTCAACGGGGAACAGGATTTGGCAGCCAGTCCAAAAAGATACAAGAAATATTTGAAAATTGTTCAAACTAGTTTGAAAACTATTGAAATGATTAAACATATCAAACAGCTATAGATATACTTATTATCTTGCATAAAAGGTGAAGAAGAAGTAATCATATATGTAAACTTTTTTTGGTCTTGATTTGATATGCCCAATAAAGGCATAGGCAAAAATCAAATTCTACAAAGTGACCAGTAGAATCTGAATCTTGACATTACATAGCTAAAGCGGATAAAGTATTGTAAATACCTAGCTTGATTACCTATCTTAATCTCTTGAGACCATGTTAAAAATGCTTGATTTTTTAAGGTTATCAATAATTTTAATATAAAAGAAAGAAGTATAATCGACAAAAATGATGAATATCTCGATCAAGATGCTAAAAAAATAAAGTTAGACAATTTTGTTGTTTTTGCCTCCCTGCCAGATATGGGTAAAGTTGGTGGACTTGTATCAGAACATCTAATCAAGGAACTTAAAGTGGAAAAATTTGCGAGATCGAAATATTTGAAAAACCGTGGGTAAAAAATGAAAATGGATTGGTCAAGGCTGTAATAGATACGTTAATGACTTTTACGTTAATTATGAAAATAAGATCATAATCATGACGGGTAAAGAACAGCCACAGGATCCAAATAATCTCTTTAATTTATGTCTAACCGCTTTTAGCATCATAAAACATTGGTGTTCCAAAATTATTTATACGTCTGGAGGATATCACCAGCCACAATTAGGCTCCAGGCCCCAAAAGTATTCGCAGTTTCAACAGATAAAGAGACGGTTATCAAGCTAAAAAACCAGGGATTAATATCTTTGATACAGAAATTGAAGTTATTACTTGGTTTAATGAGTAGTTCTTGGGGTTGCAAGCGAAATGAAGTTTAAAGCGATAGGTCTTTTTGGTGAAATAATGGAAACCAATGAAAAACAACCCCTAGCCGCAAAATCGATTCTAAGAGTTTTTTCCATTTTAGAGAACATAGCTATTAATACCGACGGATTTGATTTAGAGTATGAGAATCAAATGCTCGATAAGAGAAAAAGAATTGATAGCGATGGAGAAACATCGAAATCGGGACCTGGTATAGGGTAGATTACAATATATTGCTATCAGTAACAAAAACTACCTTTTACCGATGTCACAAAAAGAATAATTGTATTGTTTCTAATTGCAAAGTATTTCAATTCATTACAAGCGGGGATTAATCTAAACCTCAAGTTTAAGGACATCTATATCCCTGTAACCAATGTTGCCTTGAATTGTATTTTGAATAAATCTGCAATCAAATTAAACTTATTGCTTTCAAGAGGATCCTTACTAGAAAATCATAAACCAATCATAAAAGTTGATGACGGTATTATCTAATACAGCCATTCTACAGAGAAAATGAATGATTAACTATTTACTAGCAAAAGTATAATCTCAAAAGAATTTAGTTTTCAGGTCCAAATAATAACAAGTTATTAATTAACAAGAATGCAAAAATAGCATCTAAATACCCCAATTTCATTGCAAATTAAAATACCAACGACATTATCGGTAATAATGACACTAATATCTACTACCAGAAAAATTAATTCTTCAGAGGAATTGATATGGAGCATTATTTCCAATATTGATGATGATCCTGATTTTTGGCACGGTATAAAAGCTGTGAAAAACATTAAAAGAGAAGGAAATACTACTGAGAGAGAAACTATTATCGCCTTCAGACATTCGAAATGCCTCGAATTAGTAACGTTAACACCTCGAAGACAAATAACAATACTAATAAGAGAAGGACCAATTGTTGGTACAAAGACAATAAATCTATCTAAAATAGATGAAAAAAAATGTGAAATAAAAGTGGACTGGGATATTCATATGAAAGGATTAATGAGTTTGTTCACATTCACTATCAAAAAACATATTTTGAAGGGTACAGATGAAGCCTTAGAAAGGATTGCCCATAAAGTCGAAAGATAACAGTTTATTGATTGGATCAAATAACAAAAATATCCCAGGAACTAGGTCAAGTTGTCGCCCAATCAATTCAGGAGTATACACAACGATACAATGGCTATTTGATTAGAATCCTTCCTGTTAACAACTCATGGCTAATTTTTACGAAATTTAACATAAGACATAGAATACTGGTTCAGCGTACAATGTTGTGACCCTTTGTACTTGTCACAACATTTTCTTTTGCTAATCTAAAATGTTCAAAAGTAATCCTAAAATTCTTTAAATCCTGTTTTGTTAGTTTCCTATTTATGGTATTTGTATTAGTTGCCTCGGACTTTCTATGGTTTCTTAGAAAGTCCCTTAGAGCCAAAATTGATGCATGATTAATCATGCCCTCAATTTGAGCACCAGTGAAGCCATCAGTCAATTTTAATATTCTCTCAATGGTCACGGTTGCTTCATCAAGAGGCCTTTTTTAAGATGTATCTTAACAATTTGTCTTCTGGAATTGACTGATGGAACAGGGATCTCTATGATCCTATCAAAGCGTCCAGGTCTCAAAAGAGCACCATCTATCAAATCAATCCTATTGGTAGCACCGATGACAAATACCCCATCTAAATTTTCAATTCCATCCATCTCGGTTAGAATTTGACTCATCATTTTAGCAGTTGGATCTGTTCCCTCCCTCTCAGTTTTCCTTTGAAGTGCTATTGCGTCAAACTCATCAAAAAAAAACGATACAAGGAGCCAGCTGTCTAGCCTTTCTGAAAACCTCCTGAATCGTCTTCTCAGATTCTCCGGCCCATTTAAGATAACAATTCGGCGGCCTTTATGCTAATAAAGTTTGCACCAGAATTTGAAGCGACAGCCTTTGCCAGCATAGTCTTTCCTGTTCCAGGCATTCCGTATAACAGTAAGCCCTTTGGAGGTCGTATATCAGCTATTTCATATATTTCTGAATGATTTAGCTGCCAGTCGATCAGATCTACTAATTCTTCTTTTAATGAATCCAAGCCACCTATCTCGCTCCACTTGACAGTTGGTTTTTGGATAGAGAACTCTCTACTGGCTGAGGGAGTAACATCTTTCAAAGCATTATTAAAATCTGAATCAGTTATCGTTATTTTATCGAGTAAATCTCGTGGAAAAGGTGTTTGATCGATATTAACTTGGGGGATCAGACGCCTTAATGAGCGTATTGCAGCTTCTTTTGTCAAGGCCTCCAAATCTGCACCCACAAATCCATGTGTTAGTCTAGATAGTCGTCCTAGGTCAACATCCAGACCAAGGGGCATCCCCTTTGTATGAATATTTAGTATATCCAATCTCCCATCATCATCTGGAATACCTATTTCAATTTCTCTATCAAATCTCCCTGGTCGTCTAAGGGCTGGGTCTATAGCATTTGGTCTATTTGATGCACCTATCACAATAATCTTGCCTCTAGAATTTATCCCATCCATTAGTGTCAAAAGCTGTGATACTATACGTCTTTCAACTTCACCAGATACATCCTCCCGTTTTGGAGCGACAGAATCTAGTTCATCAATAAAAAGAATTGATGGGGATTTCTCCTGTGCTTGTTCAAAGGTTTCCCTCAGTCTTTTCTCACTTTCACCATAAAACTTGCTTACTATCTCAGGCCCGCTTATGGTAAAGAAGGAAGCGTTTGTTTCATTTGCAACTGCTTTTGCAAGCAATGTTTTTCCTGTACCTGGGGGACCATACAACAATACACCTTTGGGTGCATCAATTCCTAATTTTTCGAATAATTCTGGATGCCTAATTGGTAATTCAATCATTTCACGTATTTTGAGAATTGAATTTTTAATTCCGCCAATATCCTCATAATTAATTCTTTCAAAAACATGAGACCTATTCTTCTTAAAACTACCAATCGAAAATTTTGTGGTTGTTTTTACTAATAGAGGACCAGTACTAGGATTCAGGAAATTTACCAAAAAAGAGATCTTCTTCCCAACCAGATTGATTGGGATAGTATCCGATCTGGAGATTACCCGTCCATCCAACAGCCTACCTAGGGAATCCTTAAACCCCGAATATTCTAGCTCCTCCATCGGGATCAACTGAACTTCCTTAGCCACACTCACAATTCCAACCGGACTAACCATAATATGATCATCTATTCCACATTCCAGAATACCTCGGGTATAGCCGTCAATTCGAATTATCCTCCTGCCATAATCTGATGATAACCCTTCAGACAGTTTTACATGTGTGAGACCTTTCTTTCCTTTTAGTTTCAATACATCTCCGACATTTAGATGGAGCTCACCAATTATTTTAGGATCCACTAGGGCCAAGCCTTTACCTACAAATTTAATTTCGGTTTCTGCTATTTTTAAGGGAACTTCACTAGTATTCTTCGTTGTAATTTACCTCGTACATAGTAAGACAGAATTTTCAACATGATATATAATCAAAACAACCACATTACAAACCCATTACATCTTGAAATGATTTGTACATTATATAAATTATTTGAATATTTAGTAAAGTTTATTTTATTCGAGAACCATTTATTACATATAATGTACGTCCGAGACATCTCGGTCCCACGGGCTGTAAAAGAGATTATCTTGTCAAATGATTTATACCTAAAAGCAGTAAAATCCGGAATTGCTAATTACACTGCAATAGCCAACAAGATACAACCCGACGTAGAAGCAGTTACTGGAACAAGAGTTAACATTGGCACAATTGTAGTGGCTATTAAAAGATTCGCAGATCTAATAAATAAATCAATAAATTTAGAAAACCAAAAGCTAGAGGAGGAATCTAATGGAAACTATGTAGTTGGAAATGAATCTAATGAGAGCAAATCACCTATATCTCCTCAAGACGCAAGGATGAAACTGACTGGAAGCATAATCGATATTGACTTGGGTAATCAAAATTCGTTCAAGAATGTATATGACTTGCTAGATGAATTTACGCAAGAAACCCTGATGGATTACAATTTGATACGGACCACCGAAAAAATAAGGATAGTAACTGAAGATATGTTTAATTCAAGAAAAATAATTTCATCCATAACAGAAAAATGTAATGGTAAGATAACTGAAGGATTGTCAAGAATTACAATATCTCTATTTTCCGATAATATAGTTGGAATAAGACAACTGTTATTTAGTATATTTGATGTTTTGAACAATTATAAAATTACTTTAAATAACGTTTTTTTTGGCAGTAATGAGATCGTTTTGATATTAGAAAGAGACCAAGCAATACGCGCCTATGAATTACTACAAAATAAAATTTTTAGAAACTAGAAGGTCAATAAATATCATGTATATTACAGACTTGATTAGATAATCCTGATTTCTTATCTGTGTTCTTAAAGACAAATAAAGCCGACGAATACAAGGTAAAGGCATGTTAAAGACTTTAAAAATGAAAACTGGATCATGGGATTTGTCAGAACTCTTGAAGGATCCTATCAAAAATGAATTCAACAAATCACTTGGCGATATCAATACTAAAGTAGCAAATTTTGAGGAGAAAAAGTCATCTCTAGGACAAAACATTTCTACAACTGATTTTATGAAATTAATTAAAGATTCTGAAGATATTGCAGAATCTCTAAGTTATGTTGCTGGGTACGTTCATTTGAAGTATGCAGAAGATACCTCTTCGAATGATATTGGTGCATTAGTCACAAAGCTAAATATTTTTTCTTCAGAAATATCAAACAAACTATTGTTCTTTGATTTATGGTTCAAGAAAGTCTTAGATGAGGAAAATGCTGATCGTATAATAAATGGAGTTCCAGATGTTTACAAAGATTATTTACTTCATGAACGTTCCATGTCCAAATATACTCTGAATGAATCAGAAGAGAAGATAATAAACATACTAGATGTTACGGGGATAAGTGCGTTAATCAAGATTTATGATAGGATGACAAATGGCTTTGAGTTTGAGTATATAGAAGAAAGAGGAACTAGAAAGATAAGAAAAACTATTACCAATAAGGAAAAGCTGGTTTCTTTGGTGAGAAGTTCTAGATCTTCGGAAAGAGTTGCTGCCTATAAATCTTTGTTGTCAACGTACAAAAAAAATAGCGGAATCTTGGGTGAGATTTACATCAACCGAATTTTAAACTGGAATAATGAATATATCTTACTTCGAGGCTTTCCAACACCAATTTCTGTAAGGAACCTATCAAACAATATTAGCGATGAGACAATCAGGGCGCTTCTTAGTGTATGCAGATCTAATTCTAAAGTCTTTCATCAGTATTTCAGGGAAAAGGCAAAGATATTGAAGGTCAAGAAACTAGAGAGATATCACCTTTATGCGCCACTCAAAACACAGAATCAGAAGAAAGTTACTTTTGGAGAGGCTCTTAAAATGGTTTTGGAGGGTTTTGATGATTTTCATCCAGAGTTTAAAAATATAGTCCAAGGTTTGGTTACTAAAAAACATATCCATTCAAAGCTTCAAGACAATAAACAAGGTGGAGCTTTTTGTTCAACAATAAGTCCCAAAGTCGACCCGTTCGTTCTCTTGAATTTTGACGGTACTTTAAGGGACATTTCCACCATGGCGCATGAATTTGGGCATGCAATTCATAGTGTTCTTGCAGCGGATAAACCGATCAGCGTGCAACATCCTTCATTACCATTGGCAGAAACTGCTTCGGTATTTGGAGAGATGATACTTAACGATCGGCTTTTAGATCAGGTCAAGAAAAAAGATAAAAAAATCATGCTAGCAGAACAAATAGATGACTTTTACGCAACGATTATGAGACAAGCCTATTTTACAATTTTTGAGATTTCAGCGCATGAAATGATCGGAAAAAATAGTGCTACAAACATAGACGAATTGTCAGATATTTATTTGGATAATTTAAGGGAACAATTTGGAAATTCATTAAAGTTATCCGATGACTTTAAATACGAATGGTTATACATTCCTCATTTTTATCATTCACCTTTCTATTGCTATGCATATTCATTTGGAAATTTACTAGTAATGTCTTTATATCAACAATTCAAGAATGAGGGCAGAGGATTCATACCCAAATACATTAGGATCCTGTCATCTGGAGGCTCGAAAAAACCTGAAGATTTACTATTGAATGAGGGCATTGACATCTCTAAAGAAGAATTCTGGCAAAAAGGGTTTGATCTCGTCAATGATAAAATAAGTGAGCTGAACAAAATTAAATGACATCTTGGTTCATCCTTTATTTTATCTGATCCGATAGTGTATTTAGCTAATTATACAAATACGATCAATTTTTTAGTTAATCGTAGCTGGTAAACCCATAACCTCTCGGATCAATTGCAAGAGTTTAAAATAAAGGATTATTCGTGTTGTCATTGCAAATATTTCTCATTTAAGAGACATTGTGCAATAATAACTGGAGATGATTTGATCCTAATAATCACCAATAATTACTTTGATTTATCACAAATAGCATAAATCCTCAATTCTAGATAGAGTAACTTTATCCTGTAATAGAGTGAAAGCATCTTAACTAAATCAATAAATATTTAGGACAAGGTAACTATGGAGTGTCGTCATCAGATGTAAAACAAAAATACAATTCTTGGAAGACGATAGTTTTTTTTTGTAGTCATGATTTGCCTCTGTCAACCGCTTTTTTTATTTTTTTGAGATTGGATTCCAAATAACTTACGTGGACATAATGGTATTTGGATAAAACCTTTGAGCCTATCTAAATCAGAAATAAAATAAAGAAACTTGAAAAAAAAAATCGCAAATCCAGCCAGAAAATCACACCTAGTCAAACCGCGGGACATCTTTGTTGTGGATGACGTATGAAGTTAGGGGTACTATTTCCCTTTGATAAGTTCCTTCATCAGTGTAAAGATTTGAAGGGTTCAGAGTCTTATTATGGGCGTACAATACCATGGTAATTATTTTGTCATTTAAATCCAAATCGTCAGGAAATTTAAATGAGATATTTATGCCGTCATCATGAATATCCCAATTTTCTGCCTCAATTATACGATAAGATTCAGGTTGAACATATCGTTCATAAAACTCTAATGGTTTACTTACGATTAGTCCCAGATCACCCATGCTATAGTTTAATTTATTCTTGTTCTCCTCGTACTCCCTCTGATTAGGTAAATTGTCAACATAGAATGAAATGTGACTTATTTGTAGATTTTTTTTTGGATCCAGCATTTTTGCTTCCAATAAATACTCATCGTTTTCATTTGAGAGATTATATCTAAGATAATTGTTTTCAAAATTCTGAACGAGAACAAAATGATATTCATTGAAGGCTATCCCGATACTTACATTTGTATGAAGTTTGTCCAAAATATTGTTTTTATGGCCATTGTGACAGCACAAAAAATCATTGAACATCATAGAATCTTCTAGTTTATCAATTGCATCAAAGGGATCTAGTGGTTCACAGTATAATCTTGAATCACTGGTACAAAAAGAATGAGATGTCATTCCTTTCATGACATCATCATTATTGATATAACTAATTTGACCAATGTTTTGCTGTACGTAACCCGTACCATTATGTAAAGAATACAACATGTAGGGTTTCAAACCATTCTTGCTCCAATGGGATAAGATCTCTGATTGTAGTAATTCAGCTGAATAATATTGAGCAGCCTTATTGTCGCTTAGAGATAAAGTGTTGAGTCCTACATTCAATCGATCGCTATTTATTTTGGATAATGCATAGTTCTGCAATATCTTCAAATTCGAAGTTTCATTTATGGAAAATGCTTCATCAAATTCTGAAATAAAGGCCAAAGAAATGAGAATTATCAGAATATTAGACATTACGAGGATAATGAGCATTTCAATTATTTAGCAAATGGTGTCCTTGGGGTTACATTTTGAGAAATGAATGTCAGCCCACATATGAAAAATCCCTACTATCATTTTGATAATCCCATTTTGTCTTTCTGGTTGTCAAAACGATTTCGACCCACCATTTGGAACAAGAACGCAGAGGTTATCAAAATTAAGGATATAACAACAGCTGAGAGAATCTGAGATCCAGAGATCCCCAATAATAATCCCAGTGCTAAGGACACCGTAAAGATAATCACAATAATTGGTACCCATTTCTTAAGTACTACCTTTTTATCAAAATTAATCATACTGCATACAAAGGTGTTAAATAACAAATTAAGGGTTACTGGTGACAAGAGGAAATAGCTTTGACATAATATAAACAAACAAGCTAATCAATCAGTTCGACTATCCCTTGAGTTAGCATGATCCTTCGTAATTCTTTAGCTAAATCTGTGACAGTGATAATCCCTATCACCTTCCCATTTGATATAACAGGCAATCGTCTTATTCGATTATTAATCATTCGTTGAACCGCAACATCCACAGGAGTATCTGGTGCTGCAAAGGTCTGAATCTTGGACATTAGTTCAGATATCTTCACTTCAGATGACACTCTATCATTGGCACAAACTCTTTTAACAAAGTCTCGCTCCGTAATGATTCCGAGCACTTCATCATTATCCTGAACTATCAGAGAGCTTATCCTTTTCTCTTTCATAAGCAAAGCGGCATCTAATGCAGATTTATTAGAATTAATTGTAACAACATGACTAGACATGATCTCACTTACCACTTCTTGCATAACAGTTTCTTAACCATTAAATAAAAAAAGATTTCCCTTGGTCATGATAATTCATACCATTGCTATTAATTTTTGAGCATATGTATAGCTGATGGATGACTATATATCTACCACAAAAGATTTAAAAATAATTGTGTTAAAATAAATACATAGAAATGGAAAGCAAGAACTTTTTTACTACAATTTTGAATAAAATCCGTCTCATAAGAGCATCAAGAAAGCATAAGGTAACAGCATAGCTTATGCAAGACTTAATATTTTGACTAAATAGTATTTTTTAATTCTTTCCTATAATTAGAATATTGTTCAAAAAAGGTTACAAAGGTCCGAATACTAAATTGTAGTTTTCAAAAGATTATTACTATAAAATTACAATTTTTGATAGGATTATGAAAGAAAAAAAATAGATTAAATTACTTGCCACGGTCTTGTAGCAAATGTTACTCCAAGCCCAGCAGCAATAATTATGCTCTGATATATTATGTTGTTCCACGGAATTGGTTTAAGTATTGGTTCACCAACTACCTGAATAGTTTGACCTGGACCCAAACCTGGACCTACGTTTGCAAGATTGAGTTGAGTGTGAACGTGATAAATCCCAGGTTCTAATGCCTTTGCTTCAATTTGGTATGGAACGGTTTCTTGTGGCTGAATTTCAAGGATGTTTCCTGGTGGGTCCCGACTAACGAATTCCCATCTGTTTCCAGCATTAGTAGATTCACTGAAAAGTGATATCCAACCTCTCATTGGTCTATTTACCAAACTTTGAAGTTCGCCTGTAACTACCAATGTGTCACCAGTGTTGAGGGATTGAGCTGAAAAAGCCTCATCGTTGATTCTAACGAATCTACTTTGAAGCTGAGCTTGAACTCCGTGACCATCAGCCATTGGAAGTAGTGCAATAATACTAGCTAATATGGATGCTCCTGCGATAAAGGTTACAATTAGAAACACCATAGCGGGTTTGTTGCCGCTCTTCTTATTCATCTAGGGATTCAACTTCTTACATAGATAAAAAGTTTGCTGTATCCTCTAATCGTTAAACATCAATTTTTTATAACAATAATCAAACATAGTCGAAATTCTATAACAATCACAGGCATATCACCCAATTAGTATTAGAAGATGAAAAATCATATAGAATGAAAGTTACACCCTATTAATAGAAATTAATAAAATAATGAAAAAATTGATTTCTAATACATATATCGAAAATCATGAATTCAGGGTTACGAATCGTAGAATGAACCTTCTCTATGGTTTTCAGGACTGGATTTAGTGGCAATAGATGATTGCGATTTGGGCTTAACTTGTTTATTTCTTTTTGAAATTTTTAGCTTTATTATTGATACAGTCAACCTTTACTTAGGATCATCTGAGGTAAAGTGAAACAGTTAATTTGCTGAGCCCTTGCAAAATTCTTGTTTGAATTATCATAATAGATATAAGGCATATAGTTTTGTGACCTATTAGTTGAGTCGATTAGTCATTAAAGATTCATTGTTATAACAAAGCAACAATTTCTTTGTTCTAGACATCGACGTTTTCACTCGAACCTTATAGTGTAAAGAATCCAACATAATCATACTCTCCTGGTAAACATAACAAAAGCTCTTGAACAAATTCTGTTCGAACTAAGGTATAAGTATTAATACGATGATCTGATTAAAATAAGTTATTGAATCAAGGAACTGATTTCCAATTAGATGAAAGCGAAGAAACAGTTTTGTGTGATCTTTGTGGAAATGTTCTTGAAGCTTGCATGTGCGTATGCCCTTACTGTGGAAGAGGAGATAAATGCGAATGTTGTCTTCATGATTCGATGACTGGCGGTTGAGCAATCTTCTGAATTTAAATGGGTTGAAACTATAATAAGAACAAGCGCGGATATTAATATAATTTATGGTTATTTCTAGAGAGTCCATTTCTTGGGTTATTGGTGGGCCTCAAGGTAGCGGAGTAGATTCAGCGTCCCACATATTTCTAAAATCTATAGCGATGTCAGGATTAAATGTATTCGGGAAGAGAGAATATCACTCGAACATAAAAGGAGAACATAGCTACTTTTCTGTCAGATTTTCAAATCAGATCGTAAGGTCTCCAGTTGATGATATCGATATTCTTGTAACATTTGATGCTGAAACTATAGTAAGACATTCCCCATTCTTAATGAAAGGTGGAATATTAATTTATGATCCAGATGTTTTAGGAAAGAAAATTGAAGATATACACACTTTGGACAAATCATCCGAACGGAGAATATCACATATTTTAAAGAACAATAGCAAAGAATTCAGTCTTGCGGGAATAATTGAGGAGCTCAAAGAGAGAAAAGTCATACTGGTAAAATTACCATATACTAAATTAATAAACAAGTTTTCTGAGGCGATTCAAGATCACTCCTTAAGTAAATTAGCAAGGATTACCAACGTAATGTCACTCGCAGCTTCATTAGCTGTTTTGGATTTTGATATTCCCCTTATGGAACGAGGGATACTAGATACATTTGCTAACAAACCAAAGATAGCAGAACTCAACGTGAAAGCGGCAAATTTCACTTATTCGTATGTTAAGGAGAACTTTGGTGCGATCCCAGAAAAATTTTCATTTGTATCAAAAATACAGAATGAAGCTAATAGCAATTCCATTATTGCGCAAGGGAATCAAACTTCACCTCTAGGAAAGATGGTGGCCGGTTGTAGATTTCAAACATACTACCCCATAACACCTGCTACCGATGACAGTGAATATCTAGAATCAAACCAGATTCTAGATCAAAACGATAATGATATTGGATCAGTGGCAGTAGTTCAAACGGAAGATGAGATAGCCGCTATAACGATGGCTATTGGAGCAGCTTTAACCGGAGTACGAGCCTGTACTACTACTTCCGGCCCAGGATTTTCTTTGATGGCAGAAGCATTAGGATGGGCAGGAATAAATGAAGTTCCTTTGTTAGTTAGTCTGTATCAACGAGCAGGACCATCAACTGGGCTACCCACAAGACAAGAGCAAGGAGATCTATTATTTGCAATTAATGCAGGACATGGTGAATTTCCAAGGATAGTCTATTCCTCTGGAGACATCGAAGAAAGCTTTTACGACACAATTAGAGTATTCAATTATGCAGATATTTTCCAGACACCAGTTATTCACATGTTAGACAAGTATCTTTCCAATAGCATCATTACATGCAGTCCATTTGAATACAAAAATCTGAAAATAGAAAGGGGGAAATTATTAGAGGGTAATTCGATAGAGACTAAGCAACAAGGCTTCCCAGATCATTTTAGAAGGTTTGAATTGAACGATGATCCGATTACAATGCGCGTACCGTTAGGCACGGAAAATGGTATATTTTGGAATACAGGCGATGAACATGATGAAATGGGCCATATAACCGAAGACCCGGAGACTCGGATCAGCATGATGGAAAAGAGATCATCCAAATTAGAATTAATACAAAATAGAATCCCTAAAGAAGAACAAATTGCGATCGAATTTGAAAATAACATAAGCAGGAATGTGAAAAAATTAATTGTAATAGTTAGTTGGGGGTCCACGAAGGGGGCAATTCTAGATTCATTAGAAAAAATAACTGACTTAGATGATAAAACTCAATTCTTGTATCTTCAGATCAAATTATTAAATCCTTTTCCAGGAAAGCTTTTGGAAGACATCGTAAATAATAAAATGAAAAAATTGAATACTGGTGATAATAAGATCTCAAAAATTGAAACGATCATAACAATTATTGAGATGAACTATTTGTCGCAATTGGACGTCCTAATAAAACAAAATACAACCTTGCAATCAGATCACAACATACTAAAATATAATGGTAGGCCAATGTCTCATACCGAAATATACAATTCTTTAATAAACATAATAAATAACCAATCAGATCGGAGAGTGGTATTGAGAGATGGAGTATAAATTAGCCGATTTTAAGACACCGGTTCATAATGACTGGTGTGCAGGTTGTGGAGACTTTGGTATACTTAATGCAATACAAATGTCTCTTTATGAATTAGAAATACCGCCGCATCAAGCTGCAATTTTTTCTGGAATTGGATGTTCGGGAAAAACCCCTCATTTCATTAATACATTTGGAATACACACACTTCATGGTAGGGTCTTGCCCTTCGCTCAAGGAGCCAAATTGGCCAATCCGAATTTGAAAATTCTGGCTGTTGGTGGTGATGGAGATGGATTAGGAATAGGCTCTGGACATTTTGTAAATTCAGGAAGAAGAAATATTGATCTCACATATATTATTTATAATAACGGGGTTTATGGATTAACCAAGGGGCAAGCATCACCCACCCTTAAATTAGGGATGAAGACAAAATCACTGCCTCAGCCCAATGTAAATGATAGTATTAATCCGATAGCATTGGCTTGTATCAGTGGTTTCACTTATATAGCAAGAGGATACTCATATGACATTAAGCATCTAAAGGAGGTTATTAAGAAGGGAATTGAACATGAGGGTTTATCCTTTATTGACGTATTACAGCCTTGTCCTACATACAATGATATAAACACAAAGGAATGGTATCAAAGTTTTACTCTAGACGAGAACAATCCTTCGATAAGAATTCCCAAGATATACAAGTTAGAAGAAGAAGGGTATAACGGGGTAGTGGACAATGATGAGGAGTCATCAAATAAGATAATCAAAGCTATAGAAAAATCAAAGGAATGGGAAAATAGAATTCCTGTCGGGGTATTTTATGAAAATAAGAATACGCCTACATATGAAGAGAGAATACAAAGCAGAATTGACAATTATAAGAAATATCCACCAGCACTGCAAAGAATAAGAGATAAAAATGGAAATCCAAATATCAATATAGACAAGTTGCTTGATGAGCTTAGATCAAAATAGCCTTGTATTGAATACTAGTCCCTCTTAAAAATTCATATTTTACTATCTTCGTACTAAAAGTTTATATCCTGCAAAAATATCACTCTGGCCTCGATGTAATAATCTGTATAAACAAATATTCACACAAGATAGAAAAAATTTTTCACAGTTATCGGTGGTTTACCATAGTTATGCTCATCATAATATGACTATACTACGAAAATTTCTGTTATTAAGGAGTGTTTTTTATAATTTTCTTTATCAATTCCTTAAGATAAATACTTAGTACTAACTAACCAAAAATTCAGTAGTTGCTTGCCCATTGGGTTTCATATCGTTAATCCAAGGATACCGTTATTAGATAAATTCATTGGATGTATAGATATACTTTGGATAACTATGACTAGTTTGGTATACCTTTGTATGCTTTTTTTTGTCATGTAACCAATAGAAAGAGCGATATCAAGACTAAACCTAATATATCGATGAAACCTTCAAAAGGTTGTTTTCTTTCGTGCCTCCAGATGCTTGGACTAATGCATGCTAGTCCAGATACTTTAGGTAGGTCTTTTGTATTTGTGTAACAACAATGGTCCTAATCTTGGGGTATTTAATCTCAAATGCATTCTTCTTTCCGGTCAATGTAGAATATGAATTACTTTTCTTCTGCCAATTTTACGTCATTAGACAAGCACATTAGATCATTTGCGTAATCAAAAGGGATTGATCATATCTTCTAACCATCATCATTCATCTGGTAACTAACAGGTATGCATTATCCTATAGTTTACAAGTCGATATCATATCTGAAACTCCATCATATTTTCTCACCTTATTCCTTAACACCTCATTCATTATCCTGTACTTTTTTATCCTGCAGATGGCATGACATGTTATACCACTATCCTCTTTGCAGAATGGTTCTCGTTGTACTCTTTCTGTCCTCCAATTAGCACACAACTTTTCTCCTTCTTAATAGGTAATGATAATTATTGTTGAGGAAAGTTTTTTCCATTCCTAGAAAGCTAAGGTCAAACATAAAACCTGTCAAGATATAGGTGATGTATAGGGACAAAATTACACCAAGACTTTGATAATGATAACCCTCTCTTTAACATCCAGTTTGAAACGTCGTCTACCAGCTCCAACAGCTCTTTCTCTCTATTTCTCTTATTGTGAGATAAGCGCTATATTTTGTGTTTTGGATTTTGATTCTATTATTTTATAGATGTCTTCAAACTGTTTGATTCAGAGACCGGTGAATGACATGAAAAGTGTTGGTTTCCTGGACAGCCTATAGTAGGATAACAAATGGAAGACATCTTAAGATGTAAAGAAATAAAGCTGTTTGGACATTACACAAAAGAGATCTTTCTATCTTTTATAATTTGATTAATTTAATATGTAGTATATAGTCACAATCTGCTGGTCATTGGATTAATTTTTATTATCAATAGTAGGAATAAGTTTTGCATATGAGAAAGATTAACCTGTGTCACTTGAGACACATTCATTTAATTAATTTCCCTTAATGTATCTATATGCATTCCCATTTATATGCAAATCAAACGGTTGGTCAACATATTCAACCTCATTTGTAAGGCAAATATCGTTTAATTTTACTTTTTGTATTATCCTTAAATAATTTAGGGAAATTGCGATATTCACACATCTTTTCAAAAGATGTTTGGACTAATAGAACAAGAGACCAATTGTAACTGTGAAATCCTATAATCAATCCAAAATGACTAGATTATCAATATTGTTGCAACAACAACCACAATATAGTACGAAATTAAGATTGCAAAGTCAAGTCGGTCAGAGACTATATCTAACTTAATATAATCTAATAGAACTTGATAATAGAATTACTTTCACTAATCCGGTTTAAAGAATATTTTTGAGAATTCTAATATTATGTATAGGTTCCTAATTTTTAATAAATTTTGATTTCTAAAATAAAAAAAATGGGTTTAGTCCCACTTACTCCAGGCAGCCATCCATCTATAGGTCCAAGTGTTGAGTTTTGCACCCAAGGCCGCTATAGGTACACATAGCACCGCTCCAGCTCCGGCTCCCAACGCGACAGGACTGTTATAGAACTTTCCTACCTGTGGTTCAATTGGAGTCATGTATGGTGGTAATGTGGGTCTAGGATATTTGAATGCCATTTCCAATGGGTCGGCAACCAGCAATAAGTTAATCATATTAAACAGTGGGAGTGACATTCCTACCAATACACCACCAATTAATATAGCCGCGTGTTTGTTTCTTCTTGTTGCCCAGTACGCCAAATCCAATAACATAGCAGACGGTATCCAAACAGGAACCACGACAAAATCGTACGGGTATCCCAATGCGAACCATGCTCCTTTGGCAACCCATGTATAAATCGTCATAATAGTTGCGTAATACGTAGCCGTGCCAGGGACACCTGTAAACAACATATAGTATATAGCTCCTACCACAAGCATTGTGGATTGAGAAATCGAGAATACGACGAATGATGTCCATGCCCAGTCAGTATAGAAGATATAATCTCCTGCGTTGATTGTAAGCAACGTACTATTTACTGCAACAACAACTATGAACAAATAGTGAGTTGTACGTCTTAACCAGACCATTATTATGCTGTTCTTATAGGTAGTATATAAGATTTTGTGTATATTTTTTTAAAAATCTACAATTACTTGAATAAATAATTTAATTATGACTATTTCTAAACTATTAATAATATCTATAATTTTTGAACTTAAAAAGATAAAATGGAGGATATTACATCCTTACTGGTTTTTCACCAGCTATTTTCAGCATCCAGATCATTCCCAAAACTTCAATAACGGTCAAAACAGATAGAGCATATATACCACTTGGTAACGGATATGCCCATGGATACACAGTAACACCAACATAGACACCACCAGCTGTAGCCACCCAACATAAAATAAAGCCCAAAACAATAATACCTCTCATATTTTCGACTCTACGGCCAATCATGCGCTCGATTTCGTCTCTGCTTGCTCCTGATGAACCACTACTGCCACCACCACTATTACTACTACCACTATTACTACTACCAGATCCAGTTTGTGCACTAGGTTTATACCCTTTTGGTAAAGTCATTAATTGTAATAAAGACGGTTCCTTTTTAAATTTTGCTATTGAGTTTGACGATTTAAGACTAGCAAGTCGCAATTATGATATCTGAATATTATTAAATCAAAGTCACAAATCCTTTTCAATAAATATACGACAAGAATCTAAATTTTTCTTATCTCCAATGTAAACCATTTTGAAAAAATATACCTATATAGCGTTTTATTTAATAAAAAAACATGGCTATTTCATTAATACCCGCAAACAGGAAAATGAAGGGTCAAAAGGTCTCGACGCAAGGAGACAACACAGTTGTAAAAGGGAGTATTTTAGTAAAAAGGGGCTTTGCCCACATGCAAAAACACGGAGTTATTATGGATGTTACTAATGTTGAACAAGCTCAAATAGCAGAAGAAGCGGGAGCGGTAGCTGTGATGGTTTTGGACAAGTTGCCTTATGATGTTAGAAAGGCAGGAGGGGTAGCAAGAACAGCTGGAGTAAAAACGATCGAAGAGATAATGAATGCCGTTTCAATCCCTATCATGGCAAAATGTAGAATAGGTCATTACTCCGAAGCTAAAATGCTCGAAACTTGTGGAGTAGATATGATCGATGAGAGCGAAGTATTAACTCCCGCTGACGAAGAAAATCACATTTGGAAGTGGGAGTTTACTACACCTTTTGTAAATGGTGCAAAGAATTTGGGTGAGGCATTACGAAGAATAGAGGAAGGGGCTTCAATGATAAGAACTAAAGGTGAACCCGGAACTGGAAATGTTGTTGAAGCGGTTAATCATATTAGAAAATTGAATAAGGAAATAAGGTTATTAAAGGCAGCCTATTTGGATAACGATTATCAAGAAATAATAAAACTCGCTAGGGATTATAGGTTTTATGAGGTAGCATCGAAGTAGGCAGACTAGGTAGGTTTCCCATAGTAAACTTTGCAGCCTTGGTGGTATTACTACTCCAGCTGATGCCTCTTTCCTGATGAAATTAGGTTGTGATGGTGTTTTCGTTGGTTCAGGGATTTTCAAATCAGACGACCCTTCGTCAAGGGCAAAAGCGGTTGTATTGGCCACTACATTTTATGATAATGAAAAGGAGGTTTTGGAGGCTCAAAAGATGGTAGATGAAAAAAGTCACTTATCGGATTAGACACGAAAAATTTAGATTCATGAATGCAAGAGAGAGGACCTGCAGTTTGAACCCTCTTAAAAGTAGGTATCCTAAGTATTCAAGGCGATATTGAGAAAAATTCAAACGCAATTAGGGAGTCATTTAAAGAACTGGAAATTGAAGGCACAGTAATCTATTTGAAAGATTCGCCAAGATTTAGACGAAATTGATGGACTAATTATTCCAGGAGGTGAAAGCATAGCCATAGGTATGCTCTTATTCTTAAAAGGGGTTCAACCAGATTTAATCAGAAAAAAGATCCAAGCGGGCCTGCCAATACTAGGAACTTGTGTTGGACTCATAATGCTATCGAATAAGGCATATGATAAAACTATTGAAGAGATAAAAACAAGCATTATTAAAAGTTCTGGACGTTATACAGAACGTAACGCCTTCGGACGTCAACATGAATCTTTGAGTTCGAATTACATATATATTTAGGAGAAAGAAAATAAATTTAATGGAGTTTTTTATAAGAGTCCAGCCATAATTGAGATCGGTAATGATGTAGAAATTATTATGGAATATGATGAAGATTGCAGCCTTAGGCAGAATAAATATCTGGGAACATCATTTCATCCTGAATCCTGCCAACGATAACAGGTTCCATACCAATTTAGTAAAGTTAATGGTAGAATACAATAAATCCAGAAAAGAAAAATGATAAAACCGAACTCATGAATAGCAGTAACAAGACCTTTGAAATAAAGCTCCGTAGAAAAAATCATTAAGTTATGCGTTAGGTCATATGAACAAGCAATACAACCTATATCGTTGATTTATTCTCGTCAGCTCACTTTAATGATATACATCAATTTATCTCAAAGGTTTTGTTTCTAATACAATTTTAACATATTGTAAGTACAAAAATTTTATGCTGGCTTTTTCATAGTCTGTAAGTTGAGTTACAAGTGTAAGCAAGACATATGACTTTGACAAGTCCAAACAGATTTAGAGGACAAGACCGAGCCTCAATTCTGGTAGAAAAGCCATATAGAAAGGTGCGGGGGTGGGATTTGAACCCACGGACCCCTAGACGGATCCCTTATATGAATCTTAAGTCCCGCGTCTCCAAAATATTATTATTTATTTAGCTGACTCTACAACCTTAACTAAGGTTAATTTTGAAACACTAATATATATATCATGAATTGTAAATGCTTTAATCAGTAGGAATATCGCCGAAATTCAATCCCGAGTGTTTGATTTGTCATAATGTTTAATAAATCATTCCTTTTCAAAATCAAATCAACATGAAATTAATCTGGGTATCCATTCTAAGATTTAGATTTAAAAAACTAAAGGAAATACTATGGAAAAATGATTAACTAACTAATTTTCACTACCAAAGCAAAGAACAAGATCCTTTTCTAGGCGGGCTTACATCTTTTAAGTATCCATTGTTTATAGTTGGTTCTTAAAATAAAAAAAGTATTTCCAGAAATCTAACTAAATCTCATAAATTGAGAACTTTGTTCGATAATTTTCTTCTCAAAATACTCGTTAGATGAAGATGCGATATATGAACCAATTTTAATCGAAGAAGGTAAATTCTAAAAGAATAAGTGTTATAAATCAATATTAATGATTGGATTTGGATCACTGAGTTGTTTAGTAAATTCAAAAAGTAGGTTGGTAGGCTATACACGTCACAATTCCAATCCTGGATCTTGTTTCCAAAGGTGCATTTTATATCTACTTCAAAATAATCAATATCTACTGCAGAATCAATTGCTTCAAACAGTTGTTTTTGGATCGTAGTGCTGATCGTTCCCTGATCAACAAAAGGGTTTGGTAGAGCAGGCAATACATTTGTTGCGTTGGTGGTTGAATTAGAAGAATTATTTGGCTCCATTATATAGCCTGCGGTAGGCGAAGAAAGAAAGTCATTAATTATTGTCGAGTTAATAATGTTCTGTGAGTTATTCAACAAGTTACTACTCCCACTAATTATATAGGAGGTATCAAAAAATGGTTTTATGTATGCAGTTTCATTTACGATTTGATAAGAATTCGTAGATGATTTTGATATCTGTACAGAGGATTGGAGATTTTCCCCCGAGTTTTGGGCATTAGAAGTAGATACACCCAAGCTAAATAAAAGTAATACTAACACACCACTCAAACAATAAGAAAACGTTAGACCTCGTTTTGGAAAAGAGTTTATCTTGTTCAAATTATCAATAAATATTTACATGGCAATATAAACATTTTCGGGTTTTTTGATTGATAGATTACTAAAGCAGGACAGATGCTGGACAAAAATCAAATCTTATATATCTCTCCCAGACGATCTGAGATGTTCAAAACCTAAGAATTTTCGTTAATCCTTACCGCTTGGTGAGATAAAATGTTGAAAACGTGTGATCAATTTGAAAGATTCAGACCGGTAGTCGACAAATATCTAATTTTACGAGAAATCTATTTGGAGATTAGTGCATTAGCAGTGTGTCGATTAAAATTCTTTTCTAAATAATGCTTATACCTCCCAATCAAAGTGATGGTTAACACTATTTCTTACCGATTTTGGTAAGATGACTTCATCATTAACTTGTTCACGAAGGAGTTCAAAATGGCTTTCTTTTGGGCTACAAAGAAAGCCTTGGGCGGAATTGAACCCGCGACCTTTGCCTTACCAAGGCAACGCTCTGGCCAGGCTGAGCTACCAAGGCATTTTATTAATAAAAAATACGAACATAATTTAACCATTTCCATTCAACATTGTATTCCCACAAATGCTATGGTATTAAAGTCTCCATTTTGATTTTCTAAAATTGTAACACCATGGTCAGGTTATGTATCAATGACAATTATTAGGAAACATTGCTCAGAAGTTGCTGCCGTTGCTATTCTAACCCTATTTCGGATTTGATTTAACTCTGGACCAACAAATCAATATCAAGAAAGGATAGAACATCCATTAATTACATCCCCACGTCTACTCACAATTTGAGTTTTCAACGACAATAGTCTAACTCTTCGCCAATCAAAATAAATGATTAAATTTTAAAAAAATACCTTTCTTCAATTTTGTAAAATGCTACAAGGAATTACTAGAGTTGTACAGATCTCTTATATACGATATAGTAGAGTAGAGTTCAAACATCTATTTCTAGTTTGATACATCATTCATTTCCAGGATTTTCTTTAACGATCTATGCCTATTATAATCATCAAGCAGTATTTTGGCAAGATGACGTGTGATATCAGTAACACTTATTATCCCAATAATGCGGTTATCGGCCTCTAGAACAGGTAGTCGTTTGATCTTATTTGAAAGCATGATTCTCGATGCGGTATCAACTGAATCATAAGTCATGACAGTAATTAGTGGGGAAGACATGATCTCTTCAACGAGAACTTTATCGGCATTATAGTTCTCTAAACAAACGCGTTTGACCAAGTCACTTTCAGTAATAATTCCGATAGGAGTATTGTCCTTATCTATCACAATTAAGGATCCAATACGATTTTTGGTTAGAATAGCAGCTACGTCACGCGCAGTTTTATTGGAATATGCAGCAATTGTCCATGGTTCCCTAAAGGACATTATCTCACTTACGCTACTCATACTATTGAAATAGCATGTATCAACTTCGTATAAAAACTATCGACTTCTCAAATAACTATTCTTCTAGTAAGTCAAGCAACCCCGATATAAGGAGAATATCAATAACAAATTCACTTTTTAACAATAATAGTGTCACAATAAATAATAATCTAATTTCATATGAATTCTGTAGTGAATTTTCTAGAACTAGCTGAAACCTTTGCAATAATGGAGAAAACTACTAGTAGGTTGGAACTTACTGAGCATTTAGTATCAATATTAAAAAAAACACCTGTTGATATAATCGATAAGATAATTTATTTAATTCAAGGGAAACTAGGACCAGATTATGAATCGAGTGATTTGGGAATTGCTGATAAACTGATAATCAAATCTCTGTCACTTGTAAGTGGTCATTCACCCACCTACATCCAAAATAAATATTCTGATGTAGGAGATTTGGGAGAAGTCGCTTACAATATCTTAACGAACAAAATACAAACCACATTAATTGATCAACATCTAACTATCGAATACTTATTCGAAACATTACTAAAGATTGCAAATACATCCGGGACAGGATCTTTGGACGTCAAACTCAGGTTCATTGTGAGTTTGTTGAACAACTCCTCTAATCTTGAAGCCAAATTTATAGTCAAATTGATTCTGGGAAATTTGAGATTGGGTATAGCTAACTTCACTCTACTTGATGCAATATCTCTAACCTTCACCGGAGAGAAGAAAAACAGACGAATTCTAGAGAAGGCATATAACGTTTCTAGTGATTTAGGAAAGATTGCATTAATACTATCCAAAGGATCAATTGAGGATATCCAGTCGATCTCGATTTCTTTATTTATTCCAATTCGACCAATGCTTGCCGAAGAGTATCAAATCCATCGGAGGCTCTGGAAAAAATTAATGGCGATGCATTAGCAGAATTTAAGATCGATGGTGAAAGAATTCAGATACATAAAAAGGGAAAAAAGATGGAACTATTCACCAGGAGCCTAGAAAATGTAACCTCAAATTTTCCTGATATCTTATCGGCGTTGGATGAGACTGAGACCAAGGATTTGATAGCTGAGGGCGAAGTAGTTGCTATTAATCCTACAACCAAAAAGTACCTTCCATTTCAAGCTTTGATGCGAAGAAGAAGGAAGTATAATATTCAACAAATTACTTCAGCTTATCCAGTAATACTGAACTTATTTGATTTACTGTACTATAATGGCCTTGACAAGACTCACGTACCCTTATTCGAACGCAGAAGGATACTTGAAGAAATATTTGGTACGCAGAAAACAAGTGATAGGATTATCCTGATAGATCAAATTAAAGTTTCAAGAATTGAAGAAATAGAAAACTACACTGAAAAGGCGCTCAAGAATGGTTGTGAAGGAATTATGGTAAAAAATCCCAATAGTCAGTATAGGGCTGGAGCCAGGGAATGGGCATGGATGAAACTAAAGAAAGAATATTCTGGAGAAGTTACGGATTCAGTTGATTTAGTAATAGTAGGGGCGTTGCATGGCAAGGGAAGGAGGGTTGGAAAATACGGGGCATTGTTGTTGGCTACATATGATGCAGAGAGAGATGTCTTCTGCACTATATGCAAAGTAGGAACTGGATTTACAGATAATGTTCTCATAGACATAACAGACAAGCTCAACAAGCACATCATCAAAAATAAACATTCCAGAGTGGAATCTGGAAATACAAAAATGGATACATGGTTTGAACCCAAAATAGTTCTAGAAATACTTTCTCCTGAAATAACTTTGAGTCCTGTATATACAACTGCAATTAATAGAATAAAGCTAGGGTATGGTCTAGCACTTAGATTTCCAAAGTTTACCGGAAAAATTAGGGAAGACAAATCAGCAGAGGATGCTACAACAGTCAAAGATATTTTTGAAATATACAAAAAGCAACTAAAGTAGTGGTGGTAGTGGTGGTAGTGTTAGAAGATGAGTTGAATACACAATTTTGACTGCGGTGATTTATTTTTTTATCGAAACAAATTAGAATAAATTTTCTATGAAGAGTGGAGAGATTAATTTATCTATTAGATAAATTTACACCCAACCCCCGATATTGTTGTACTCTGGCCGCCTTGAAATTAGTTTTACTTTTGTATAACAATAACATCTAAGATTAATAAAAAAATTTTAAAAGCGTTATAGCATATTAGACTAGATTGATTACAATTAATCAGATCTATTGCGAAGATTGTAATTTGTTCATGGAAAAAATTAGAAAGGAGGACAGATTTAAGATAGATGTAATCATTACTTCACCTCCTTACAATATTGGAAAAAACTATAGTTCCTATCATGACACAAAAAAGACTGACGATTACTTAGATTGGCTACTTGTGGTAGCTCAAAGAAGTTTTAGGATTTTAAAACCTAATGGATCCTTTTTTCTCAATATCGGTGGAACCTCAGCTGAACCTTTAATTCCATTCCTTGTCCTAAACAGGTTTATCTCTGCTGGTTATAAATTACAAAACACCATTCACTGGATTAAATCCATATCTATTGAAAAGGAAGACATAGGAAATAATAATCAGATTTGCAAAACCGGTTTTTCGGTAGGTCATTTCAGACCGATCAGAAGTAACCGATATTTAACTAATACACATGAATACATTTTTCACTTTACTAAAACGGGAACCCAAAATTTAGAAAAACTATCAATAGGTGTTCCCTATCAAGATAAATCAAATATTAGAAGATGGAAATCAGTGGAGCAGGATAAGAGAGACAGAGGGAATGTATGGTTCATATCTTATCCCACCATTCAATCTAGGAGATCACATCCAGCTATTTTTCCTGAGAAACTAGCTAGTCTTTGTATTAAACTACATGGTTATTTGAATAAAGATTTTATAGTATATGATCCTTTTATGGGTATAGGTCATACTGCATTGGCCTGCCTCGAACTCGGTATCAACTATATTGGGACTGAGATTGATGAAAACTATATTAACATAGCTAATAACATGATCGTAGAAAAGAAAAACAACCTCTCGAAATCAAAGTAACAATTATGTGTTTATGCCAATCACTCGAGATTAATGATAGGAAGAAATATGCAAGATAATGGTAATGCATAGATAAAATAATTCAGATGAATGATCTTATTATACCAATAAAAATATCAGTTATTGTTATAAAATACAGGTACACAATAGCTAACGAAATCAATGCAGGTTGAGTTTTATTTATTTAACAACTTGATGATTTCTAAAATGCATACTTGCAATGTGCTTTGTGAGTATAACGACTAATCATCTCGGGCTTTAGCCACATATGGATTATACAAAATATTACTTTTATATCAGTAAAATGATGTTTAGGAGATCAATACGATGTCGCAAGGAATCGCATTAGATATGCCGTGATATCATTTTCAATTATGAGCGGTAAACGACTAGGGTTTGAGAGAGGGATGCAGGGTTAAAGGAACCCAAAAATAGTGACGTAAAGCTCAGGTGATCCGATGTTTGATGAGATAATGACACCTTAGATTAATAAATAAAGTTTGAATAGTATATCATCATAATAATTTAGAAAATTATTCAGTGTCTGTATTTTAAGTTAGGAACAGAAAGAGACAAAACAATAGGAAGGTTAGTACGCTTCTACGTTCTATTTTTTTCTTAATGCCCTAAGGATTCCCATTCCCATAATAATATACCCTATTACTATTATTCCGATGAATTGAGGTGCCAAAATTTGCGACTGTCCGCTCTCGGACGATGAATTCATGTTATTACTATCTTGTGTTGGGACAATAAATGACGATAACAACACGGTAGTACCCATGATAGCACCACCTATGATTAATAGGACAGTTAGAATTCTAGATGCCACATTTATTCCAATCCCAAAGGAAATTACAAATAATAAAATCGATCCACCACCAAAAATCATTCCTCTTTCTTTGGCTGAGAGAGGCAAAAAGCCATCTTCTGAATGATTTATCATCGAAACACCGACATCAAGAATATATACTACTAATAGCGCAAGTGCTATAGATACTAGGACCTCAGATGCTATTTTTCTTGTTCCTTGCATGTTATTTATTTTCACATTGGTTATTTAATGATTAAACAGTAATTAGCGGTTCTGTCAGTCAACTAGAATCTGAGGTTGATGGAATAAGGGTAAAAAGATGATAAAAAAGAAAAAATATGTGCATTTAACTATCTTAGACACATCCAAATTTAGCTAAAAAAACTTTAATGGTAAAAACAATACAGGATATTAGTTTCGGGTATAATAATATGAGAATGATCAGAGATTTGGCGTGTTTTCGTGCCTCTCTCCACAAGGGACGAATCATTAAATCTGTCTAATCTGACCACCAAAACCTGGGAAAGAACTTAGCTAATCTTATATCAAATTCAAATAACAATTAGTCAAATCCCCTACCAAGTTAAAAGGAAGATATAGAACAACAATGGGGAAAAAGGCGAATGAAAAAATTCTTTATAAATAGAATGGCGTGTAAATAACAAAAGGTATATTGAAAACAGTACTGATAAAGGGTCCAGTACTACTTGAGATTAAGGGAGAATGTAACATATTAGGGGTCAAATGCAAGAATGAATGCGTCGGATGGGAAAGCAGCAGAATCATTCCAGTTGAAAAAAATATCAATTCTACCTTATCGATAATTAGAGGAAGGGGTTGGAATCATCATTGCCATGAAACAATTACGTATAACAAGAAATTTGGAATCTCAATTTGGAAAGGCCTTGTGAAAAACGTCTTGAGGCAAGAAAAAAAGAGAATCATAATAATTGGACCCTCCAATTCAGGCAAATCCACCCTTTCATTGTATATGGCGAATGTGTTTTTAAGCCATGGTTTAAGACCATTGATAATAGATGCAGACGTAGGTCAAGGCGATTTGGCTCCACCCACTTGCTTTGGAGCAGCAGTAATGAATTTCCCGGAAGTAGATCTATGGAAAGTAAGAACAAATTTTACCAATTTTGTTGGCAGCATTCAACCCGTTGGGTATGAATCTAAAATTATTTCAAGCATTAGCCAGCAGTTAGATACTTCATTAAAGCATGATTTGTCGATCATAAATACTGACGGATATATAAAAGGGAACGGACTGGTACACAAGATCGATTTGATGAAAAAAATACAGCCTGATTGTATAATATATCTTGGCGGCGCAAATATGGACAGAAATCTAACGGAATTTTTTCACCATCTCCCAAGTAATCTGAAAATGAATTTCATGTATGGAGAAAAGCAAGGAGCTGTAAATGATAGATCTCTAGCGGAAAGATACGCTAAAAGAATAATGACTTTTGGTAAATATTTGACAAAGGATAAGATCGTACTCGTGAAACTAGAACTTTCTAAAATCAATCATATTTACTACAGAAATAGATTTTTTTCAGAAATAAAATGCCAAATGGGCAGCGAGTCCCTAGACTTAATGAATGAAAAAATTCTCTATATTCCCGATAGCGAATTTCTAAAAAATCGTTTTGTGGGATTTGGTAATAAAATTGATAATGGGCTGATTTGTGGATATGGTTTGATCGAAGACTTTATGAAAGGAGTTCTTAGTGTTAAAACAAGTGTCAAAGAATTTGATACAATCTTCTTAAGCGACACTAAATTAGAAATAGTATGAAAGTGTTAATTTGAATCATAGGTGTTAACAAAGCCTAGTTAACTTAAATACCACCATCATAATATCAAATATTGAATCACTCCATGGTATCACAAAACAGAACATCGAAGTCTTGTATTGTTTGTAAAAAGGAACTTACAGTGATTAACACTAAGGTAAACAAGAATCAAAAGTACTCTAAATACAGAGAGATAGTGTGTAACGACTGTTTTAATCTATACTATCCTTAAAAGTGATCGAGTCAGGTTTTGAATGATTTAGTCCTTCTCAAACTCTTCTGCGATTTATCCAACCAAAAGAAGATAATGGTTAATAACAATATAATACAGAACTTTTGTAAGGAATATTTACTGCATTATTTTCTTTATAATTCCATCATGACTATAACCACTGAATAATTTTTTTAAAAATTGATTTAAATCGATATTAGTAAATAGATAGAACCTTACTTATGTCGAGTCAAGCTTTCACACATTTAAAGAAATTAACAGATCTCATCGAAGTCTTGGAAAAAAGTGTTGGGACATTATTTTACAAATACTATAAGGGTATTTAGCAATCATCTGGGAGCTGGGGTTAAAACTGAAGAACATGTTTGATGGCTATGCTTCTCTCACAGTTACGGGTAAATTGTTAAAAAAGATCGTCACAAATTACGCAGATCTTTTAAGCGAGCCTAGTAGGTTTGAAGGCCTACTCAAAGATATATACGGCTCTGAAAATAAGAGGGAAATATTTTTGCTTACTGTCGCCCTTAGGGCTAGAATAACCGAGTTTCGAGAATGTAATATCTTTGATAATGATACTGAAAACAAGATTTACAATATGATCACCAGATTATCCTCGGACTATGGATTGGATGAAAAATCTGCTGCATGGGCGACTATTGCTTGGTCTGTTGGATTTGACCTGATGACAGAAGAAGAGTTTAATGATTTAGCAAATGGTAATAGATCAGAAAGATATTTGATCCTCGGTAATCATATTGCGAATATGGATGCGGGCATCCAACAAGGGGAAATCTTGCAGTGTAATCCAATTTCTAATTTAGTAATGGTAAACGCAACCAGTCTAAAACAGTTATATGAAAATGGAATAATGTTCCATAACCAAGGTAAATTTGTAGAAGCATTAGAATGCTATGATAAAGCACTAGCAATAGATCCCAAGAATTCTAAGGTTTTATCTAATAAGGGGTTGTCTCTTCATAACCAAAGTAAATTTGTAGAAGCATTAGAATGCTATGATAAAGCACTAGCAATAGATCCCCAGGATGAATTCATAATCAAGAGAAGGAACAATACCAAAGAGTTATTATTTAACTCTAGCAACAATGCGAGATCTGGTCAAGCTATTGGTCAAGTATCAACCTTGAACAATGGTTTGAAAAATTCTAACAGGTTATACTTTCTAGGATTAGAATTAGATGCAGTACTCTTGACAACAGGTTTTGTTGCGTATATTATTTTTGGAACAAATATTGATCTTAAAGTAAATCTTTTAGAGGACAAATCCGAGTTAAATGGGCATATTTCCACTAATGATAACGATTTAGTAAATCAGGGTTTAGAATCACATGGTATTTCCTCCCAAAAAGAATCAATTTCAGAATTCACGAATAATATAGAAAAAGAATTAAATCTCCAGATAAATAGTGAAAACCAGTCCCTTTTGCAAAATGTAAATAACTCAGAGCCACACTCTGATACTGGAAATTCACAGAGTAAAGACATAGAGTTTGACGAGTTGAATGGAGCGAATCAAAAGGTAGACAATTTTAAAACAGAGCTAGGTAAGGCGATGAAAAGTAACTTTAGCTAATAAAAAACAAAGCTTTATGTTTTTTTGCAATCTTAAGCAGGTATTATTCTACATGTGATAAATGAAACCAAGAGTTATATCATCACCACTCCCTTCGAGAGAGGTTTGTCTTAATATGTTGCAAAGATTCTTACTCAAGTACGAAAATCCGAATTTCTCCAAAAGGACTAAATAATCAAGTCCAATTTTAAGAAATCCAGATTCACTACTAAAGGAATTGCAATATCCATCGGTAGATAACAATATTAACTTCGGTTTTAGGGCTTGAAAGTCAAATATTCCAGTTTTGAATTCTAGCCAACCATTGTCCATGCAAAGTGATTCTGTATGAACAATTGACTCGATTGATGATTTGTCATCAGAGCCACTGTTCTTATTGGAAAACATACACCTTACGTTCTGGTCATTGTCAACAACCAATATGTTACCATCCCCCAGTTGAAAAAATATGATATAGTTTTTTGTTATAACTGCAGTCAATAGTGTGGATCCATAAGCGATCTTTGGATTGTTGACTATTTTTTCTAATATGAGTGGACCTTTCTTTTTCAATACGAGGTCAATCTCGTCGTTTGAAAATGGATGTTTCTGTACATGATATTGTACTCGATCCATCCAATTATGCACTAATAGACGAGGCATGGAGTATCTAATGAATCTTTACCTGAAAAATATTATCGATATCAATTGGTTGATTATGAAATAGGTCAAATAAAGTTTCTACCGCAGTTTTGACTGCAATTTGTGAACCTACTTTGCTTCTAAAATGTATATCGCTTCCATGACCATCTGCAACTGACATGACTATAGTGTTAGACGTATGAGATTGTTTCCATCTGATTGAATCTTGATTGGAATAACCATTTCGTGAATGTAATGCGCCCCTTACACTTTTGCTGTACACAAACCACTTTTTTGAATTTGATGTTAAAAATTTATCAACGATTTGTGTGGTATTAATTTCAGTCATGAATCCATTATGTCCCTAATAACAAACCACACCCTTAGAGGTGCCAAAGTCTATTTGAGTGCCTGGCACTAAAGAGAAACTTTGCTTTGAATAAACCTCAATTACGTCGCCATTAGTCTTGCCAACTTTCCAAGTACACACAGAAAGATTCTTCAATCCCCACACGTGGGGATCGGTTGGATGCCTAGAGACTTCTGCTACAGGATTAGAGAAATCGTATTTGCGATCCGGATCTATGTGATGAAGGAATAATTTGGTGTCATGATTCAAGGCAACAAACAATCTATCATCAATTTGAATATTCAAAATGTTATTATTCATAGTTTTACATTTTGGATTCCAACAAAGAGGATTGTTTTGTATCCCCTTGGCCATACTGCTTTGGTTCCAAACACTATTGTCAGTAGTAACTCCCCCAAGATCTACGGCGATCTTTAATTTTTCAAGTACAAAAGAATCAGTAGCTAGGAAATTCTCAGAACCACAACGTTTACAATAATATATAGAATCTCGTAACGCGAGCAAAGCAATTTGCCATTCAGTTTCTCTGACCCTTCCATGCATCGGATCCTTAATACCATTGGTAAAGGCCCTTATGAAAATTCTTTTGATAAAATCGGGATAAATACTCCAAAATATTAGGGCATTCTTATGAAAAGCTGGATCAGGATAATTGGAATCATTGCTAGGATCAAATATGAAAATCGGTTCGAAACCGTATAGTTTAGACATGGAAGGTAGGTCAAGGCTTTTGATGGAACTTTCTATCTTACCTTCTAACGGATGGTTTAGAAACAAGATATAAAATAATATTATTGCTAACGAGTATAAATCTGTTTGGGTATTTGGTAACGCTTTTCCAACTATTATTTCTGGGGCCATAAATTTAGGGGTCCCTATTACGTTACCCTTATCTTGCCCATTTACTACAATATTATCTGTATCGCCTATGCG
>JARFXS010000121.1 GCA_029194465.1 Candidatus Nitrosocosmicus sp. | reverse complement strand
ATTCCAAATCTGGGAGTTTTATCAGTCAAGAAGGCAACTGGCAGATAAAAATAACCGTTCAAAGAATTGGTGAATATGATATCAATCAGAAATTGGACATTCAGGTCAAATAATCAACAAATATTGGAATATGATATTGATGTAAACATACACTGCAGCCAACAGAAATAGATGGGTGATCAAAAATCAAATTATTTCGGTGGAAACATTGCAGTTTGAACATACAAACTAATTGACATCATTAAGGATAAATGGAATTTCTCCATTTATCCTTTGACGAAAACCAAAAACAAACACAATGTTTGTTCAAACAATTTAAGACGGGTCACAATTTAAACAAAACGGAACATTCGTAGAATGTACTATTACACTATCTTATTCTCAACTCGTGTCAACATCTGATTAACGTAGTTTTCGACGTTATGACCAAATTTTGTTCTTTTGTATAACAATACTGTTCACAAACTATGATATATACAAGAGAATTTATTTTGGTGTTCACAACAAGATGGAATTCATTAATGGTCCCTAATACTATATCGTATCAATCTGAAAAAAGGAAATTCAGGCGATTATAACGGAGCTTTCAGTATTATTATCTCAATTCCCGGGGACAATCTGCACTTTATCAGCCCCAAGTACAAAAAAATGAAATTGACATGGTTTGTAGATTATGAAACTAAGAGACGAATGAATTGGAGTATTACATTCAACGAATGTACAAGAAAATATTTTATAATACTATATCGTATCAATCTGAAAAAAGGAAATTCAGGCGATTATAACGGAGTTTTCAGTATTATTATCTCAATTCCCAGGGACAATCTGCACTTAATCAGCCCCAAGTACAAAAAAATGAAATTGACATGGTTTGTAGATTATGAAACTAAGAGACGAATGAATTGGAGTATTACATTCAACGAATGTACAAGAAAATATTTTAAGTATGGTTCCATTTCTAACTTTGACCTGCATTCAAATGGCAGGAAAAAAAGTACAATGCTAGTGTACTCTTCAACTTTAAATAATGATAATATTTGCTCCAATATTGTCATTATTTGAGTTTAACTGGATTACAAAATTCAAATATTAGTTCTTATTCTCATACTTAGTAACTTGTACCGTTATTTAGGTCAAGATTCCAACAATTAGAAATAGACATGGAAGTTACACTGTTAAGTTAATTTTAGTTTATGAGAATTATTTTTCAAGTCCTCTATGAATTAGATCATGAGTTAGACGAATGTACTATAATATGTAAAATAAGAAATAAGAATATGTATGGAACCGGAATAGTTTTTCTTTTGTATGACAAGATTGACTGATTCCTAGTCTAGTCTTTTTAGTTAATCATCTAGGGAGTTTGCCATGTTGGGTTTTGAATTCGATAAATGTACAGGAAAGGCTATTAATGCAATTGTAAATCATCCTCTTAACGAAGAAATGCCCATAAATAATTTTAAGATTTTAGGAATAATTGTACTCATTACCACTTTTGTATTTAGTAATAATTTACAATATCAAGGCACAGCCTCAGCATCAAGTCAAAACTCTACTACAACATCATCAAATATGTCTAGTTCGATCATCGCTACTAATGATGGGTTAGATAAATCTATTAATAGTACGAATGGAGACAATATGAGTCAAATTATTAATAGCAGTTTAAGTCAGGCTTCTTATACTACTTTCAAAAATGCTTCAACGCCAGCCGTTGGTATTGATCCTATAAATAATAACATATATGTTGTCTATTTTAAGAATGAAACAGGCGGTGCAAATTTATATATTCAAAAATCAACTGATATGGGAAAAACATTTTCTCAACCAGTTAGAGTAAATGATGTCAAGGATTCTATCAAAGTAGAGGAGCAATGGAGTGCCCCAGCATTGTCTATTGGACCTAGTAATGACATTCATGTGGTATGGTACAAAGCCGATCATAGCAATCCTGATAAATATCCATATGGTCAGGTTACGCTCCAATATAGTAGGTCTGTGGATGGAGGTATGACCTTTACGTCCGCTGTAAATCCGGCGCCAAATGATCCAAAAGGTGAACAATCTTATCCATTTTTGGCTGTATCACCAGATGATAAAGTATACATTTCATATCTCAATCTAGACTATGATAAACCCACGGATATGTCTGGAACTCCTACAGTATTAAGAGTTGTAAGTTCTCAAGATGGTGGTAAGACATTTTTGAATAGTACAATAGCTGATCATTCTGCATGTCAGTGCTGTTCTACGGTTGTTAAATTTGGACCCCAAAGTGACATTTACGTTACATCCAGATCTACATTTCAAAACAATTCAATTGCCTTGACCAACGATACTAAGACAGATTATCAAATAGATGGAGGTCAAAATCAAACCATAATTAGAGACATTACTGTATCACATTCTACAGATGGACCCACAGGACAGAATTTCACCACTCCAGTACAAGTAGGAAATGATCGTTGGTTTATGAATGGATGTCCAGATGCAGGACCTGGAATGGATTTTGATAAAAGCGGTAACATGCATATAGCATGGTTCACAGGAAGTGAGTTTGCACCGGAGGGACCAGGATTCTATTACACAACATCTAATGATGATGGTACTACTTTCAACAATCCAATTCCAATTCATTTGCTTTCAGAACAATGGATTCCACCTACCACCCAGTATCTAAAGACCGATAAGTACGGAAACTCATGGATCGTATTTGTAAATTCTGAAGGTCTAAAAAAGAGCGATACATATAGTGAAGATTATAGTTTTGAAGGTCACGGTACTGTACACTTGGCAATTGTAGATAAGAATGGCATCAAAGTAAAGAATGGTAACTTTGCTTCTGGCGACATTACAAAACATTATCCCTTTACTACTGGATCTGATGACCTAATGTTGATTTCATGGATGGATGGAGACGACGTTAAACTGGCTACCATACCAGTGCTCTAATTTTTTTATGATCATTACAGGATTGATATTTTTTTAAAAATCTTTGATATTGGATTAACTATTCTTTAGGTGTTGATAACTGTTATAATGAATTAGAATTGGTGTGATCATTCATAAGGGTTTTTGTTATCTGATAGATTAGATATATAAATCGCTAATTTTCTTACATATTGTCACCCGTATCTGACTTCATTAAACCTACATCAAAAAATAGGAAGATTATGTTTTGGTTCCATTTAGCATTTGAGCAATTTCAAATTGAGATGTATATGGTTCTGGAAATCCGGTTCTATCTTCTGGACACTCTAATCCGCCAATCAAAGCTTTCCTGTCAACTCCATTTGAGATCGTAACAGTAGAATTATCCGGAGGTACATCTTCGCCTAAAATTGGATTACAACTGACAGTGTTATCGAAACTTGTTCCATTTATGTCTCCATATACTCTAAAACTAAATGTTGTTGGAATGGTGGGATAAAAAGTCTCTGATTCATATACACCTAGTTCTCCAAATGCTGGCTCTACGTTTGATGACAGGGTTTTATTTCCAGCCATTATATCTACCTTTAATGAATTTTCAAGTCCCGTAATTGGTTGTGTACCATCTGCTTCTGGATTAGTTGGATCTGTCATATTTGGTGAGACTACTGTTAATACTACGTTTGTTTTATCATCAACAGCCACAGGTTCGTTGGCCCATTCTACCTCCATAAGATAATCTTTTCCATTTATAGAGTACAGAGCTATCTGATGTGCAAAGGAGGATTGTAAGGTGGGAACTACCAGTAAAAGTGCAGAAATTCCAAAACAAAGGACCATACTCATGAGAATTTTATTGGTCAATGTTACCTCTAATATGCTTAAAGAGTATATAACCAATCTTGTTCAATCATCGAAGTTCAGTATAGACTCTAGCAAGTAAAAAACCAATAATTTTTTAGAAACAGAATAGATGATCTACACACGAGCAACAATGCGAGATAGTTTTCTTCTTTTATTTGAAAGTAATTCACAGATTGTCAATTAATGAAATATAGTTATCAACACCAAGGTCTAATAAAGTATCAGTCGCTCTATTTAGTAATTTTTCAACTAATTTTGGATTCTTTAGAGAAAATTCAAATGATTCATCTCTTTTCTTTCTTAAAACGATGCCTGATTCGAGCAATCTTTTTAGATTCCATGAAGTCGTAAAAGGTGCCTTATTGATATGTAATGCTATTTCAGAAAAAGATGCTCTTCTTTTGCTATGTAGTAGGATTAGTATTTGTCTTGAAGTTTTTATTCTTAAATATCCAAGCATCATCGCCTCTTCTACAGGCGTTAAAAATTGATAGCACCTAGTAATATTACCCTTCTCGGACATCAGTACTTTTATCATTAAATTCTATTCTAAGTTAAAAGATGATAGGACAAAGTTCCATTATTAAATCTCGTGAGCCGCTATAACTCTCGATATCTAATTCCGGGAATGTGTGATATGATGTTAAAGATTAAATGTTTATTACATCTCTTTTTGGTATTATTCACTTTTAATTTTAGTAAATGAGATTTTTCTATAGGGGACAAATCCATCATTTTTTATCAGATCTTAGGACACCACAAGTAAACAGAACGAGCATGCATAATAGCAATATGTGTGAAAAATCTACCTCGATCAAAGGTACATAAAACGTCGTAACAAGATGACTAGCTTGTAACAAATACAATATTTCTAGAATTAAAAGAAATATGAAACTTAAGGAGGTTAGTAATAATTTCTTGCTCTTTAACTTGCGAT
>JARFXS010000120.1 GCA_029194465.1 Candidatus Nitrosocosmicus sp. | reverse complement strand
GCACATACAACATTTTCCCTTTCTCAAATAAAAAAGATAAATCAGGAAACAACATTATTGTTTTGATTAGCTGATTGACCATCGAATACCGATTCATCTATGAAATACCACCTGATGGCGATAATTATCCGATGACATTACTCCTTTACTTCCTGAATCCGTATGTTAATGTTATTTTCCTAATCTATTATTCCTTCTATTGGCATAGTTGGCTATAATGGTGGATCATCTCCTATTCAGATAAAGAAACAGAGATTTGTGATTGGGACAAAATTTATCTGCAATTATCAAGTATGAATAATGCAAGAGGAACAGGGCTATTTGATCTCTTTTATGGAATTTGGATACCAACCCTAATTAAACACTAAACACTAAAAGAAAAATATGGGAGAAATTGCTTATTGACTTAATCTTGAAACTAGAGCTTCTAGAACGGAAAGAAAACAGAAAATGGGTAAAACAAATACATGAGATAGTTCATAACTAAATATTGTATCTGGATGAAGAGACTTATTATAAGTATAGTTGCGTTAATTGTCATAACAATCATTGTAATCAAATATATCGATTATTCTCACTTTATTGAAAGTTATTTAGATCCACTACAAAACAAGAAACAAATAGAAATTAGCCCAAATTACAAAGATAGGATCAAAGTGGATCTTTATGTGAAAGGTTTATCATTTCCCACTAGCATGATATTTGTAGATAATAATTCCTTATTGGTAACGGAGAAGAATCAAGGTAATGTTCGCCTGATATCTAAAGGCATATTGCAAGAAGATCCTGTTTTTACAATAAATAACATTTCAAATGAAAAAGAACAGGGCTTGTTAGGAATTACCTTATCAAACAAATATGAACCCAAAAAAGAGACTCTAACAGATTATCTAAATTATAGTTCAACCTCCTACCCCTTCTCCAGCATGGATGCATTAACCTCCTTTCACAAGCCCGCGAATCACGATTCAAACCATATGATTTACTTATATTTTACTGAGAAAATATACGAACCTAAGGATATTAATGATATCAAAGTACAGCAAAAAGATTTGAATTATACCACCCGGAATAGGGTTTATGAGTATACTTGGGACGGAATCGGTTCTTTCTCAAATCCCAGACTTATTATGGATATGCCCGCAGAACCTGGGCCCTATCACAACGGTGGGAAAATACACATGGATAAATCAGGTAATTTGTATGCAGTAATAGGAGACCTGACAGCCATAAATAATACACTACAAAACTATCCGGAGGGAAAAAATCCATCCACTTCTATTCCCAATAATTCCTCTGTTATTATCCGAATGAATCCCTCAATAGAATCGTATATGTCTCCTCATAATTCACTCTATCCATATCATCCTAACAATACTAGACTAAACTTGACAGAATATTATTACGCATACGGAATAAGGAATAGTTTTGGGCTGGATATTGATCCTCTAACTGGAAAACTATGGGATACTGAAAATGGTGAGGACAACTATGATGAAATTAACCTTGTCCAATCTGGTTTTAACAGTGGATGGTCCAAAATAATGGGACCAATCTCAAGGAATAATAACACTTCAGTTTCTGATCTTGTTGTGTTTAATGGTTCTCACTATTCAGATCCGAAACTTAGCTGGAGGCAGCCTGTGGGTGTAACAGATATTGAATTTTTGGAATCTTCTTTATTAGGTGATGACCTGGAAAATAATATTTTTGTAGGAGACATTAATAATGGGAATTTGTATTTCCTTAAAATAGATTCAAACAGATCTGCAATAGATTTGAATAGTAATGTTCTTGATAAACACGGTGGAAAGGACTACAAGATTTAGTAGTAGATGGTAAAAACGAACTAGAACAAGTCATATTTGCAAAAGGATTTGAAGGAAGAATTACAGATATTGAAACTGTATTTGAAATTATGGTATTTGTATATACTAACTTACTTTGATGGGAGCATATATCAGATACTCACACGGAAAAATAATACAGATTATTTCAAATTTTGTCCTTATCAAGCGTTTTTCTCAAATAAGAGAATAGTAAGATTCTTGCAACTGAGAGCATATTGACTATATAACAATTTACAGAAATCAAGATTGAGATTTTACATACACAATGAATCAAAATTAGACTCATATCATATCTATTACTAAATCTAATGAGCCCCTAATAATTTCAGGATATCTGGACTAATTCTAAGTAATTTGGACTAACTATTATTGCAGCGTACATCTGACAACACTTTTGAAAGCTCATTGAGGACGAATACAATTATTACAGCATTACTTTATCTAAGTTTACAATATACCCAACCTCCTTCTGTCCCAGTCACCTTCCTTATAGAAGGCGGATACTCCAATATCAGTAAATGAAATTTAGATTAGAGATCACATCAGATGTGTAATTCTAATGTAATTCAAAATAAAATGGTTTGGCAGTTCACATAAAAAGAACGATTTGTATTGATACCCGATTGAATATATATATGTTTTATATTACAGCCTATTGCCTCTCCATTATCTCTAAATCAGCAATACCACGATGAGTTATCTGAAATTCATTTTGTTCATTCATTTCTATTAACCGATTATTTTGCAAGATTAGGATTGCTTGATTGAAATATGTATGAACTGCTCTGGTACTTACTTGCAATGACTGTCGTGATACCCAAGGAGTTTGAACAATACGTTCACTATTCAATTTCCTCATGATTGCGACCGCTGTCCTTTTAAGATCAACATTGATACCACCTACATTTCCTAAAATAGACATACAGTCTGTATAAATATCGACCTTATAACCTTAGCTTCAAGAATACACCAATAATATGCTCATTTTTATGTGTCTAGCTAAATAGGATCGAATCGATAAACCTGGAATACAATCCGAGAAATTTGGTTATCAGTCTCAAGAGAATCTAAAAGGATAACAGATTTTAGATCAACGGTAATCGAGTAATCTTTTAGTGGTAAAAAATATCGAAAGCCACAAACCCACTATTTTTTATTATATCCTTTCAAATGAGTTATATAAGAATTCTCTATCAACAGGTGTCAAAAGAAGGATTTGATCTTATCATGATTTTGATGGATTTTCATTTTGCATAATTTTGTAGGCAACCTATTTGTAGAAAATAATATATCAAATAAGACATAAATTAGATGGTAAATTGACGGAAAACAGAGAGGTACTTGTCTTGGCATTAGATGAAAAGAGGAAAACGATTAGAGAAATCACGAAAGAGGTACGGATGTTTCCAAACACGATGAATGCAATCACCAGAAAGTGGAGCTTACCATGACAACCGAGGCGGACAACCCTTCTAAGAACGGTTATTTCATATTAATGATCTATGCAGCACTGTTCGGCGCCTTATCGTCTTTGCTAACAGTGGGTTATATCACCCTCTATAATCAAGGAGTCAAGATCTTTGAGCAAGTAAGCCTCATGGTACTTAGTATCAACATATGGCCATTAGTCTTACTCACCATTGCTGGGGGATTAATTGGCCTTGTAATCAAATTTTTTGGTCATAATGGGGGACTAGGAGTTGCCCAGATCCAGTATGCCCAAACAGGTCGGATCAATCCTCGCAAAGTGCCTAGCATCATACTTCAAGGATTCATCTCACTATGGAGCGGGGCTCCGGTTGGTCCTGAAGGCCCTCTAGTTTTTCTGACAGGAGGTTTTGGAACATTTCTCTCAGACCGACTCAAGCTCAAGAAGAATGATGTCCAGGTACTTGTTTATAGTTCAATAGCTGGAGCTTTCGGTGGATTCTTTGGTTCACCCGTGATTGGAGCTGTTGGAGCCATTGAGTACATGTTCATTAAAGAGCTGGATCTCAATCGTCATTTGATTCCAGGCTTATTGGCTGCTGCTATTGGATACGCGGTCTATTCCGCAATATTACAAGATTCATTTCTTGGAATTTACAGCTTTCCTGACTATGCTTCACCGCGCCTTATTGACATGTGGTGGGCTTTGCTTGTAGGCATAATTGCTGGGTTTGTCGGGATTATGTTCAAAATAGTGTTTGGTATCGTTCAACGTGTCTTTGCACGGCTTGCCAAAAGACCGGTTACTTGTGCGGTCATAGGTGGTATGGTAATAGGCCTCATTGGAACTTTTCTCCCGTTGACACTGTACTCTGGTCAAGATCAACTATTGCAAATTATTCATAACCCTGCATCCTATGGAATAGGACTATTGCTTATTATGGTACTCGTGAAAACTCTCATAACAAGCACGTCATTTTCCACAGGATTTGAAGGTGGACCTATATTCCCATTACTCTTTATAGGTGGATGTTTAGGGCTTGCGATCTCTAAGGGTCTTACATTCATTCCAGAGGGCATAGGAGTAACCGTTGGAATGGCAGCTGTTGCGTGTGCAGTTTTCCCGCTTCCCTTGACGATAGCTCTTTTGTTAGGGTTCATGGGAGGACAAACTGATCTCTTGCCAGTAATCGTTATTGGAGCGGTCACCGGTTTCCTGATATCAAAAGCGATCACTCCTCTACTTCCAAAACCCCATTCAGAGGCTACTAATAAAGAAGGAGATAAGAAACAAACATCAAAGTAATTTTGTTTTTGTTGGCAACCAATCAAAGTAGTCGATCATATAG
>JARFXS010000119.1 GCA_029194465.1 Candidatus Nitrosocosmicus sp. | reverse complement strand
ATCTTTGGGTTATGAACGGAGTCACCATCTTAGAAATCACTTATCTGTGAACTAAATGATTCGGAACCGCATATTACAATTTCACTCAATAATCCCTAGTACAATTCAAAATACTATCAGTATGTATCATGACTGACAAAATTAAGAATATTGTGAGAATTACAGTTGAGGATACTTGATTTCTATTCTTTCATAATACTTGCTCTAATGCTAAATCAGATTTCAATTAATAATTATCCATCATGTATACAAAGCCAAAAGCGTGTAGAAAAAGGAACTCGATCTAAATCGGAAGACCTGCCTATCTACACTATATATAAATAACAATACTAAAGTAACATGATTTGACGATTTTCAAAGTATTATTTACTTTTTTGATACTGTGTAGTATTTTTTATGTGTATAGTCATATTGAATTATTATCTATTTTATCTGCTCAAGCACAACGATCAAATCAAACTATAGTTATGATACCAAAAGGATCTGCGAATCCTGAAATAGATATAACAAATCTATCGCCTAGACAATGGTACGATCCAACAGAAATCTCTGTAGGCATAAATGATACTATAATATGGACAAACAATGACACCGAACCTCATACTGTAACAAGTGGTACTGGTGGTGGATTAAACAGTTTATTATCAAACTCTAAAGGTAAACCTGATGGTGTATTTGACAGTGGATTATTTGATCCAGAAGGTACCACCTCGATCAAGTTTAATCAATCAGGAACATATTATTATTTTTGTACGATACATCCATGGATGGAGGGTATCGTCCGTGTTCAAGGCAATAACACAAACATTCCTTCATATGCAGTCGATGAATCTCAAAAGAAGATCGACGATTTTCCTCTATACACCTTCACAGATGATAATAAAGTTGAGATAGGGCTTTCATGGACTCCCACTTCCATTGTAACAAACGAGCCTATACATTTTATAATGGATTTTTTTGAGTACCCCTCCAATACTCGAATGCATTTGTGGCCGTACAATTTTGTAATCTTACAGAATAACAATGAATTATTTAGGACAAGCGGTATTTCTCAGGTTGGTTCCTCCTCTCAAACATATGCCTTTAGTTCCACAGGACCTACTATTATCAAAGTTGAAAGTGCAGACAACAAAAGTGCATTTGTACAGTTTGGAACCTTTGTTTATGAAAATCCATATAATACAACTAGTGAGTTTCAAAACGTATCAAACTCTTTTAGTCTATTATCTCCATTAACTCTTGTATACTTTGTATATATAATCATTATAGTGTTACCACTTGCCGTGATTGCAGTTGTAATATTATACAAGAAGAAAAAAATTTGAGTAGGAAGCAAAATATTCATAAAGATTATCAAGATAGTTCATAATGATATTATAAAGGAGAAAATATTCAATGGATAGATACGTTAGAAATATGATAATTTCAGTAGTTGTTGTAGCTACTGTAACGTATCTTTCTCTTAACTACCTATTTGCAAATAATATTTTTCTTAGTAGCCTTTTAAATACAGATAAATTCTTTGACCGGCTTTTCCCACCAACAAAAGAAGATGATATTTTATCCACTCAATTAGATAAAAGTTCGGCTATAACACCTGTAGCAGAAAGAGACAAAAAATATGTTTGTGGGGACAGCCTGGCCAACTCAAACGACTATATCACAGAGTTTGTTATACCATTTCCATGTAGCCAACCGGTCGGGCTAACAGTAGATAAAAACAACAGCATCTGGATTGCTGCAAACTGGATAGGACGCTTTTTGGTATTTGATCAATCAACAAACACTTTTGTAAAAAATATATCGATTCCAAACTGGAACCCAAAGACCACATTTGGTTCAATGATATGGGATCTCAAGTTTGACAAGAGTGGAGATCTTTGGTTTACAGACGAACAAAGCAGTTCTGTATGGAAATATCTTGTCAATCAAGATAAGTTTGAAAGATACATATCGCCAACTAATTTTTCATATCCTTTATCTCTAACTTTTGACTCAAATGGCTTGATATGGTTTACTAATGTTTTTGGAAAGAAACTAGGAATTCTAGATCCAGAAGAGGTTAAAAACAATACAACAATGGGGATTAGAGAAATAGATTTGGGCAAAAGGATCAACTTTGAGACAATGGGACCATCTTCGATGAGTTTCAGTCCTAATGACAAGAACAAAACTAATAGCCTTTTAGAAAGAAATTCAAACAATTCTGATGTTATAGTTAGTTTTAACGATCCAATAGAAAAGGACGATGCCGATACTATGTGGTTCTCTACCGTGGACTTCCCATACGGTGGACAGATAGTCAAGTTCAATATGCAGACACAGAACTATACAATATATGATCTGAATAAGACAAAGAGCCTTCCAATTAGCATAGCCCAAGATGATAAAGGAAGAGTTTGGACAAACGACCATGCATCAAATCTTTTCTTAGTACTTGATCCTAAAACAAATCAAGTAAAACAATATGCAACCTCACCTGCATCAACAAGAAATACAACAACACTGCCTTATTACAATCAATATTATGATGGTGGGATATGGTTTAACGAACATGAGGGAAATGCAATAGCTCAATACGACATAAAAAGCAAGACATTGATTGAGTATCATATACCGACAAGAAACATTGCATGGGGTAACACGTCTAATCCTCTCAAGTTCGCAATTGACAATAATGGTTCTGTGTGGTTTACAGAGTGGACTGAAAATAAAATTGGACATATTTCAAAGGAGAACATGAATAACATACCCATTTCGCTATCTACTTCAAAAGATAAAGTAATTATAGATAGCAAGGCAAACATAGGAGATTCTGTGGATGTGTATGTATACCAAAATAAGTTGAACAATTCAGATGATGTCTCCTCTTACAATGGTTATGAATCACAGAAAATGTCGTCTTTTAACAACCTGTCGGATAAACCATTCAATATTACCATGTTTGTAACATCTTCAATTGCCAAAAATGGTCAGTTATGGAATCTTACCAGCAATTTTGACAAACGGACATTTTCAGTCTCCGACATACCTATATCATCTTTACTGCCACTCAAAACCACATTGTATATCGATCCCACTGAAACTGTTGTTCCGGGAAATTACACTATGACAGTTAGTGCAAGATATAATAATGAAATAACTTACTCAAAGATAATTGATCTGTATATATTTTAGTAGATTGCCGTTATACTATTAATTTTTTGTATTTCATCTATATCTTTTGAACCATCCTTTACTAAATTAACAGTGATATTAGCAGCAGGAGAAAGCATTTGTATGGGTCTACAGGTAATTCTACTTTAAAAATCCTGCGTCACACTCCAGGACTAGAATGGAGGGAATGGGATTTGAACCCATGACCACCTGCGTGTAAGGCAGGTATCCTAACCAGTCTAGACAACCCCTCCAAAAAATTATTTAGAACTGTGTTAATCCAGTGTTATTAACCTTTGTTTTATCTCATGTAGTTGGTCTTGGCTACCATTTCAACCCCTATTTCACACATCTGCATATAGCGAGAACTCATGTGGATGGGGTCTTATGGTAACGTCTTGATGATCCTTAGCTTCCTGTAAGATTATCGAATCTATAATTTCATCGTCAAATATCGGCTTTAAAAATTCTCTGTCAATATTTAATTCCTCGTATGCTTCTCTAAGTGAAGGTGGCAATTGTCTAATTCCCAATTCACGTCTGCGCTGTGGTGCCATTTTGAAAATATCTTCATCTATTGGGTCAGGTATTGATGTCTTTTTCTTTATCCCGTCTAGACCAGCTGATATTATTGCCGAAAATGCTAAATATGGATTGCAAGAGGGATCAGGAGCTCGAAATTCTATCCTTTTAATATGTGCAAACCTTTCACCCCTATAATGAGCTGGATTTCTAATTATCGCAGATCTGTTGCCAGTACTCCATGCAATGTACACGGGTGCTTCGTATCCAGGCACCAGTCTTCTATAAGAATTAGTTGTAGGAGCAACTATTGCCGCCAACGCAGGAGCGTGGTTTAATACTCCAGCAGCAAAATATCGGGCTAGTTGAGACATTTCTGCATATGGATCATTGATATCATAAAATAGATTTTTTTCTTTGTCCCATAAACTCACATTGACATGCATTCCTGAACCGTTATCAAGTGCGATTGGTTTAGGCATCATAGTTGCAATCATGCCCTGCTTCTTGGCTATGTTTTTAACAATATATTTATAGCTTTGAACAGAGTCTGCAGCATTAACTAAAGTATCAAATCTTATATCGATTTCACATTGTCCCGCTGTTGCTACTTCATGATGATGGGCATCGCAAATAATACCAAAATTATTACTTAAAACATCAACGCATTCATTACGGTACTGCATTAATGTGTCACCTGGAGCGCTTGGGAGGTATCCTTCTTTTAATCTGAGTGCATACCCTACACCTTCTGTGGACCAAGGCGCTTCTTTTGATATAATGTTATAACTTTGGGATCTATATGGCGTCATTGTATTCACTTCTAGTTTATCAAAAACAAAGAATTCTACCTCAGGTCCCCAAAATGAATTATAATAACCTTGTTGTCTGACATACTCTTCTGCCTTTCTTGCGATACCCCGAGGATCTTTTTTGAATTGCTTTCTATTTTGTCCTCCTGATAATATGTCACAAATTAGTCTAGCTGTTTTGTCTTCTTTTATCCACGGTATTATTGCGTACGTAGAAGGGTCTGGTCTTATTATCAAATCGGATCCGTGGATCTCAGTAAAAC
>JARFXS010000118.1 GCA_029194465.1 Candidatus Nitrosocosmicus sp. | reverse complement strand
ATTGGGGAGTCATTCACCAAAATAGATATATAATATTGGACCTTGTTTTTCTCATCAAAGTATTTAACTCTGTTAAACTAGTAGAGGGGTATGCATAATTATTGAGATGAAGCTTCGATACTTTTACTTCAATATTCATGCACTAATCTTGAATTGACCTTTACAAACATTTAATCCAGACTGGATAATAATGATATGATTTAAAACGATAACTAAGATGTACTCAACAAGAACTGATGTTCTCGGTTGGATTGATAACTATGACTGAACCGTATCTTCATTGATCAATGGAACGGTGAGTTCATACAATAAATCTATTCAATTACTGTAGGTAACATGATATTTACTCGGTTTATAAAAATTGTTAGGACTCGTTGTTTCACAGTATTTCCCAAAACGAGAGAAAGACAATATAAAAAATCTTTAACGATTAATTAGGCGACTTTAACAGGTCCATACATGACTACGATTCGACGCAGATGAATGAGAGAATGGTCTTGCATTCTCCTTGACATTCCATATGCCCTTTTTGATTTATCTTCATATTCTTGAGGGTTGTAATTACTGTCTCATTAAATGACTTTGATATTCTTATTAACGATTAGGAGGATAGAAAAAAGGAAAATAAAAGAATATCTATAACATCTAGGTCTATGCATTGATTCGGTTTTATGATTAAGAAATAATTTTAAAGTAATGTGATATTAATCAGATAATAGAACAATCCTATTCAATCAATGGGCATCTTCAACCCAGTTTGTCTGAATTTCACTAGACCGTCTTATCTCCTAATCAATGTGATCGTCAGTTCCTGTATATCAGTAAATGGTGGAATATGTTGGTTGATATTTTATTTCAAGATTAACAAACTTGAATTAGGATTAGTCTGGGAGCGTGAGGTTAAGTGCTTTTGTAGTATTAGGGTTCTATTGAGTTTACCGATTGCGCTAGAAACAGGCTAGTTATGTATATTAACCATGCACTAATACCTGTAGAGTTAAAGCCCATCGCTATCACCTGTTAATTTTGTATAATTAAAAAAGATAAATGAATAGATAATCTTGATAATGAGTTTTATAGGCTTTCTTCTTTTTTATTGAAAAACAATGCTAAAACGATTTAGTGGATAATTTCTATTTCTTTAATGAAAATACATTTTTATCGAATAAATTAGGATAGGATACTATATTAACTGAATTTCTTTCAAATCATTTTTTTCTCTAAATGGTTTACTATTCATGTTGAAAAAATAATTGATTACTTGTTTAGAGGAGTAGTGAGTGAAAAACTAGATCTACATCAATGTGTTCAACAGTTTTTTCATTATTTTAAAGTCTCTCTACCTACACTCATTTGTTGACATATGACAACTATATCTACATCTAAATCAATTGTTGTCACATGCTCAAATCTTTTAGTGGTGAAGAGACATCCTAAAATCCAAAATAAATACAAGAAGATAATTTTTGAACATGATAAATCATTCAAATGAAATAGCATACCCAAAAACGAAACTACTCAAAACAATTTCAATATAGCTTTTGAAACTATCAAATGATTATTTCCATATAAATCCTTAATCAGGGACATTGACACTCTGGAGTTTTCGATTGTAATTCTCGTGCAAACTCATTAGGACAACTAAAGCAGTAGAATTACCATCATTAATATCTTGAATGGTCTTACCTATGATAGAGCATTCGCATAATTTTCGACTTTTCCATACTGATAATTTGATTTCTTCAGTTAAAAATATTCTGGAATCATGGCGAAGATAAAATTAGATTATCATGATATGATAAGTATTAGTTACCTAAGATATTTTAAAAGTGCATTCTGGTATTGAAAATCGTGAATTTAAATATGTTTATTTATATAAGGATTTAATGTCATCGATATTTTGTAAATGGTTACAATAAACTACAGAATAACAAGATATTGTATGAAATAAATTTTAAATTTTGTTTATTTAAATGAATTTGATTATCCACTACAATAATCAAATATCCATTGAATTACAAACTTATGGTAGTCAAATAATGGGGCTATCCCTATCAACTATTGCCTTTAATCTTCCTTCAATATACGCAACTGCGTTTTCTGTCATGATCTCCACTAAAGTATTGCATTTCATCAATTGTGTTGAGGGAATTTGGTTAAATTTAAAGACAAGATTTCAAGTGAATTCATATGCGTATCTGGGTTCGTTTTGTCCTTCAAATGTGCGTTTCAACATAACTGTCTATATCCTTCTTTATCTTTTGAACATTCAACAAGTGTCGGAATCGCGTTGTGGTTTTGGTATGCATAAGAAATCAATATATTACAATATCCATCCTTCCTAATCAATGCTACATCATAGGGTCTTCTTCTTTATTACAAAGTTCTGAATTCCCTGATAGTGTGTATTTTAGTGCATCCCAGGCTGATACTTGTCCAACCGTCATACTAGGTTTTAGCATCATTTGCAATGTTTTATATATTCTTTAAAAGATACAGAGTTATGAATATTTATTATATCTTGAATAGTTGTAATCTTAGGAATTCGAATCCGGGTAACCTGATTGTAATGGCGTAAGTTTATGACTTGATTATTAAATGATGAAACAGGTGTGGATTGGTTGGTTTTATGTAGATGGAGTCGTAGTCATAGTCATATTTGATACTGGTGATTGGTGAAACAGATGGAGTCATGGTCATAGTCATATTTGATGCTGGTGGATTGGTTGAAACTTGTAGATGGAGTCATGGTCATAGTCATATTCGACAAGGAAGGCTTCTCCTTTAAGCCGAGAATCTCTTTTGCCTTGGTGCCTCTTTAAAAATTCAATTGAGTCGATGATGGATTTTTACTCAGGTAGATATTTTTCATACAAGGCTGGTTCACTGTAAAGTTAATTGATAAAGAAATTATTTTTGAGAAATAAAAATAAATAATTCTTGTCTTTGTCTGGTGTGATGTATTCCATTTGCCATGCCTCAGTTCATTCCTATTTTAGTTTGATTATCCCTTTATGGAGTTAAGTTCTGAGGGTTTAGGTTATCATTATATTGAATCAGTCATAAAATCAATAAAGACTTTGATCACATTTATCAGCAAAAAGAATTGACGTCTTGTGAATGGATGAATATGTGAATACGACTATTATTATTTTCCAATACGATGATACAACTTGATGACAGGTTTCTATCTCGTTGGTTAGGTTGAGGGAACCCAATTATCATTTAGTTCTACTTGTAATCCATTAAAATCATTCACGTAAGTGTTGTTATGAGATACCGTGGACTTGGATTGAATAAATGACGGAGTATCTGTCGAGTAAGATGGAACAGCCCACTGACTCAATAATATTATGGTAAAGTTGATGTTATAGTAACCATTAGTATATTTCTAATCAAATAAGGCTATTTTATTAGACCAAGCATAAAAGCATTATGAGCGTTAAAATAATAAACTTGCTATAATTTTCTTCTGGTCTAATACTCCTAGATATTTCTTCACTAGTTTCTTTGGGCATTTAATATCTCTCCGATAGTAGCATAGTAATAAGGTCCATGTGGACACTGCAAAACAAAATTCCTTTCCACACTTGGACAAACTCTCTTCTTATAGTATGATTTGAAGGTAATGTAGAATCTATGCCTGATCGTCTACTTTCTATTTCTTAAATTTGTTTATGTCAGATTGAGCTCTGTTCATAACATTGTTTAATTCTTTGTTTTTCTTCATCTTCAAGAATCCTGTTTTGTATTTTGGAAATTGTTGACCTATTAATTTGTCTGTTTTCCCTAGTTTGTTCCCAAAATCATCTAAAATACTATCTAATATGAACAACTTTACACCAATTGTATTATAGCAACTATTTTTTAGTAAACCAAAAGTCTGACTGTTATACAATTTTTTCTTATAGTTATAGTATGTTCTTCTGGATATGCTTTTGTTGCCTAAAACTCTGTTGATAGAGTCAATCGATTGCCTTTCGTCAAGATCATAATTTTCACAACTTTTAATTAAATACAAAATAAGTTTCTCCTTTTCCTTGAAGCTGTTTTCTGGAAACATAAAATTGATATAGTCTTTCATATCTTTTCTCATCCTAATTGACATATCGGACACATCTTGTTCACTTTTAAAGGAAAACATAATAACAAATGAACCACCATTAATTATATAAATATATTAAGACAAACGATTATTTCCTTGTTATAGAGTTTCTTTTTATAGTTATAATCTAAATGTTGAGAATTATATCTCCGATCATATTTCTTCAAGGTATACGCATTAGTTCGCAATTAAACATAGAAATCCTGTTCGCAGTAATCTGGGTGCAGCAGAAGATAAGATATAATGATGTGGCTTTGGGTGTCAAATTTGAAAATCTAGGGGAATGGTTTGATATGCCAAAATATGTATGGCCAAGGCTTCAACCCCTCTCCTCTTCTAGTATTATTTCCGATTTATATTAGAAGATATACAATTAGTTCAGAAAACAACATATAATTATTTCATACACTTAATCTATAAAAATATTATACCAATAATTGATTCGAGCAGAGGTTGTTAATTTTACAAGTCGTGATGTTAAGTATGATATAATCGATATGGATGATTCTCATTATCCTTTAGACAACGCGAGAAAAATTAGAAAAATTAAATCATCAAGGAGGCTGCTGATTTGGAATCCATATTTATTTTGAAATATTAGGGTTAGAAGAAATAACATATCAAGATAGAATAATAAGTGATATATAGTATTAAGAATGACCCAACATGGGACTATATAATTATTTTAATTACCCATAATTAATTTACTACCAGTCTAGGAGTCCTGTGTTTTGAATTGGTGCTTGAAAGTAATAACAGTTTGCGCTAAAATCTCACAAATATTAGGAAAATAATACATTTCAGACGGTTACGTAATTGAATTGAAATGAGACATCAAACTTAGTGCGATGAAATTGGGATTTAATTACTAGAATTAATTACAGATACTATTTATAGCAATTGTTCTGGTACTAGATTATTGCTCAACATTGATGATTCTGCAGTTTCTAACACTTTCTTGGAGATCTCCTGCATCCATGATGAAAAAATAAAAAAAAACAAATAGCGGGAATACTGGTTCACGATCTATCAATAATATTTAAAGAAGAAAAATACCGCTCTTGACTTGCAGGATTTAATCAGATTAAGCTAATAATCAAACTCTTTCTGAGATCTTTCTACTTGTGGTGTCGATGATCTTATGTTATAGAAAGACTATTGGGGACTGATTTGCTTTTTGCGTGTGCCTTAATTTGCCAGGGAATAAATTCTAATTCTAAAGATGAATTGAATGTTCCTTCTAATTATGAAGTATTTGTCCGTCCTGAAAAACATGATGCAGAAAATGTGATACTTGCGCGCGCGATCATGCTACAAAATGAAATTAAACTTGCATCAAATGCATCAAATGATATTATATATATAGACGGATCTTTGACTACCGCGTTAATTCATATGTATAAGGCAGTTAATATGATAAAGGATAAGGAAACATTCATTTCCAATATAATTAAAGACAATTTTAAAGAATTCTTGGATTCGTATCGACAAATACTCATAGGTTTTGAATATAATAAGATTTGGATAGGTGTTCCGAAATATACGTCAAGAAATGATATAGGAAACAAATTTGGCTGGCCTGAAGTCTATGATGATAGAGCAATCCTTACGATGCTACTAAAACCTGGTGAATATACTGAGCCAGTCTTGTTTACACATGATGAAGCTTGGCATTCTAATTTGCCGTATCAGGATAACACACTTGAGATAATGATGGAGGACGTTATTTTTGGTATTAAGAACTTACATGTTATGTATTTCAAACCTTTTCATTGGTCGCCGGCATTAAGAATAGAAATGCCTTACTATATAGCCAACGACGAAGAGAATCTTGAGATATTACTAAAAAATTTAAAACAACAATGTGAAATACCCTCTATTTTAGAACCATTTCCTCTATTCATGGCAGATAGAATTGCAAAGCGCATCTCACCGGCTATTCCGGCATATAAACAAATAATTCAAAATCAACTATTAAATGAACACAATCAAGATGAAAATGACACATTGTTTATGATGCACTCATAT
>JARFXS010000117.1 GCA_029194465.1 Candidatus Nitrosocosmicus sp. | reverse complement strand
CTGTGGCGTTTAACCCTAGCAATAATAACATCTATGTGGCTAATGCATATTCGAATAATGTCTCTGTTATAGAAAGCTCTAGCAATACGGTTATTTCAACAGTTGATGTTGGAGATGGTCCATCTGCTGTGGCGTTTAACCCTAGCAATAATAACATCTATGTGACCAACCCGGCGTCAGACGATGTCTCTGTTATAGAAACAACGGTCTCCAAACCTATTGTTGATGCAATATCAGATCAATCCATAAGCATTAGAAATTTAGTTCTTTCATATGGAAACAATATATAGACCTTGATGATCTTCTATAACACATCAATTGACATGCATTAGATTATCTTAAATATTATGGACATCGGATGTCAGAAAAACGTACTCTCATTACGGTAAAGCATAAGTAGAATTAATTTGCATATTAAACCAATTGCAGTATATAAACAAGGAATAGAACATGAACCGAATGAAGTATAATAAAAATAACTCCAAGTATTCAACTACAACCAACCGAAGACTTCATAGGTTTATGAAGCAACATAAATGTGTAAACTAAATTTAGTAACCAAAACATTGTACTATCAAAATAAGAAGATCGTCCAAGATGTTCTATTCATATATATATTAATTCATTGACAACCATCAAACAAGATATCAAAGTAGAGTCCTAGAAAATTATCAAGAAGGTAAAATAAATTATTTTCGTCTTATTTGATCAAAATTAAAATGAGATACTATTTTGTAATTATATGACTCATATTCTCCAATACAAAGACTGTATGTTCCGCCTGAGATACAACTTTGTTATTACCTTCAACAAGAATAGGATAGGATCTAACATTCTTCTTCTTAATAAGATAGTCCAACATTTCACGAGCCTTAGATTCAGTGAAATCATTTACTAACCAACGTAACGCAAATGGAAGTGTCTTAAATCTATTCCACAAATATATGATGAATTCATCCGTGTCCTTATTTTTCGTAGGTTTTCTTGATACTAGTGAAAAAATATTTTTGATCTTACCCTCATAAACTATGCCTAGTCCGTCTTTAGTTGTTACAAATGGTTCTATTGCATAGGCCTGATTAGGCATTAATGAAAATGAGGGTCCGTAAGTCTTAATGTTAGGGATAGATTTTCCGGCATGTATGACATACTGTTCTAAAGAGTGTCCACTAAGATTTTGAATCGGTTTTAGACCATTATATGTTATGGTATTCTCAATTATTTTTCCAATCTCACTCGATTTAGTAGCACTTTTTGCAATCTTGGTAGCTTCAGATAATGACAATTCTGCTATTTTTATTAATTGATCATATTTTGAATCATATGAAATAGAAACTGCGGTATCTGCAACGTAACCATTTATATGCACACCTAAATCAATTTTAACAACGTCAGTATCCTTTATCACAATTTGATCGTCAGGTTCGGCAGTATAATGAGCAGCTATCTCATTCAAACTAATATTAACAGGAAAAGCAGGTTGACCCCCTCGCTCATTTATTTCGCTCTCGATAGAATCACATATTTCATAAAGCGTCCTACCGACATGATTTTTTTTCCTAGCGTTTTCTCTAACTTGAGCAGCTATTTGACCTGCACGAATATAATTATCTAGAGACATGATTTAGAGATAATAACCCCCCACAATATAACAATATAACAATATAACAATATAACAACAATGCAAATAATGATTTATATTAATTGAAATAAGATTAAAATTAGACAAAAAATTTCTCATTAGAAAGGGATCGTAGTCTAGCTTGGTAGGATGCCAGCCTTGGGCGCTGGAGGTCGTCGGTTCAAATCCGGCCGGTCCCATTATTAATTAATAGCCAGAAACAAAAAGAAAAAAATTATACTCTTCTGCCTCTACGACCCCCTGGTTTTCTAGTAGTATCATGAGGAACCGGTGTAACATCATCTATTCTACCTATACGAAATCCAGCCCGAGCTAGGGCTCTTATAGCAGCCTGAGCACCAGGGCCAGGAATTCTTGGTCCAACTCCACCTACTGCTCTTACGCGTATATGGAGTGCATTAATACCCTTTGTTTTGGCAGCGTCAGCTGCAGAAACGGCAGATTTCATAGCTGCGTATGGGGAAGATTCATAACGATCTGCTGTTACATGGCGTCCACCTGAACTAATGGAAATAGTTTCTGCACCGCTTATGTCAGTTATATGGACTAAAGTATTATTATAACTACTAAAAATATGGGCTACCCCCCATTTATACTGAGTAATTTCCTCTTGTGACATGAATGTAGAATTTTTTGATTGTCACATTTAAAAACCTTCTTAAGTAAAATGCACATACCCTTTGTTTTTAAGCAATTTTTTATTTCCATTGGAAGTGAGAACAAATACTCGCCCAATCCCACTAACTACTTTGCCAATAATATACAATTTTAGGTGATGCACCTTCAATATCTCGGAAACTTCCACTAGATTTTTTTCTGATATTGTTCCTACTATATTGTATTCCTCACCTCCATAAAATACAAGGTCGTGAAAATCAAGATTATTTATTGATAAAAATTCCTTCAATCTTGGTGGAATAGGAATTTTGTCCTCTTCTATTAGTAAATTCACCCCACTTTGCTTTGATAACTCGTGTAATGAAGAGGCAAGGCCATCACTAGAATCCATGGATGAAGAAAAATAACGGGCAATATATATTCCAAATTCATAAGAAGGAGAAGGTATTAAGACAGAATCAACAGATCTTTTCCTAAAGTAACTATCTGGGCATGATAGATTGTTCATGAGAATTTTCAATCCCGAGGAACTGTAACCGAAAATACCAGAAACAACCACATAATCACCAATACATGCGCCATTTCTTCTAGGCATGTTTGCTACCGAAGATAAAGATCCAAACATACAACAATCAATTATGATTTCCTTTGATTCGTTAATATCTCCACCAACAATATCTATTCCAAACTCTTTTGAAGCTAAAGACAAGCCATTAATTAGTCTAGAAATTTCAGAGTTTTTTAATGATTTGGGTAAACCTAATGATATTAAAGCTGCTTTTGGCATTATTCCTTTTGAAACCAGATCACTTACACTAGAAACTACAGATTTTCGGGCTATTTGTTCAAATGTCATTTTGGGTGGGACGTCAGTATGTTCAACCAACATATCACATGTAATAGCCAAAAATTTATTATCGTTAAATTCATTAGAAGAAGAATTTAGTGAATCTAAGGGCATAATGGATATGTCATCCTTACCTATATATGGTTCCATATTGTTGTTACCAAATTTAGATATAATTATGTTCAGTATTTGTTTTTCATTGAATTTTTTCATAAATTTCAATTATTTTATTATGAAATAATTTATACATAGGATCTGCTTTTTCTTTTGTTGATTCTAATGATATTCTAAGTGCATGTTCAGTATTTGAGAAACGTATTAGAACCCAAGAACTATCATCCAGAACAAACTTCAAACCATCAGTATATAATACATCTGTTGAATAGGATTTTAATGAAGATAATATCTTCTCAAAGAGATATTTATCATCAATTTTAGGATCTATGGGATGCTTTGTTCTAATTTGTTTAAATTTTGAGGATAGATTCATACATTCATTAATTGTATTCTGATCTAATGAGCTAATAATAACGCTCGCCAATAGCCCATCCCTACAAGAAGTAAAGCTTGGCATGATGAATCCCCCGCTACTTCCTTCTCCACCCGCTTGTGAATCGGTTTCAAACATTCTTTTTATCACGTTTGATTCTCCAACTTTAGAGATAAAGACTTGACCACCATGATTTTTGACATATTGTTCAATTGAGAGACTAGAGTCAAGACTAATGGTAAATCTTTTGAATCCGTTATTGCGTACAACGCCGGCAATACATAACAATAAGGTCGAATCAGGATTAAGCTGAATTCCCTCATTATTAACGATTACCAGTCGATCCCCATCTACGTCAAAGGCAAAACCAAAATTCAACTTATTTATTTTAACTAATTCACACAATTCCACCAAGGGATCAGCCGTCGGATCGGGGCCGCGAGAAGAGAACCCCAGCTTATCATTTATTCCAAGGTATTTTACATGATAGGAATCAAGCAAATGATTAGCATAATTGCATGCTGCCCCTCCTCCAAAATCAATACCAACTTTGAAATCATCATTTAATTGATTTGATTTTGGAACATAGTTTACTATATCGTTTAAAAAGCTAGCATTAATTTTGAAATATTGGCCAATATTAGCATGATCTTGAATTTTCGTTTTTAACACCTGATCTAAATCTTCCTCAAATAATCCTCGCCCTTTGATAAGCATCTTCAATCCATTCCAAGTTAGCGGATTATGTGATGCTGTAATCATTAAGGCACCAGAATATTTTCTGGACTCCCTAAATAAAACGGGTGTAGGTGCAATACCCAGATCATAAACACTAATGCCTTGTTCTAAAAGACATCCGATTACGATATCTGTAATTATGCCTCCTGATGGTCTACTATCTCTTGCAATTACACAAGTCAGTATATCGTAATTATTTTTCAAATAAGATCCATAAACCCTAGAAAAACGGGCTATCTCTTGTATGCTAAGGTCATCTCCAAATATCCCCCTTATTCCTGAGATAGATATCTTCACGAAAATAATGAGATAGATGCAATAATTTATGTTAACTGGATGAAAAAAGAAAAATAAAGATCAAGAGAAACGTGAACCGGTTAACAGTACTTCGCATTGTTCACAGATTCTTTTGTCTATATTCGACTCGATACTATGGTGGACATCACATATTATGAAAGTATACCTCATAAAATTACATAGTTGAATAAATTTTGTCATCGTACTTGGAGAATAAGCATTATTTGTAGAAAGATCTTTGGATATATCGTTTATCATTTTCATAACTTCAAAATTATCCTCCAATTTAGCTAC
>JARFXS010000116.1 GCA_029194465.1 Candidatus Nitrosocosmicus sp. | reverse complement strand
CTTTACCTTGAAAAATACTACCTGGTTTGAAGTGCCCTGAAGGACTGAGGCATCAAGGGAAGCCTTTGACTTGTAATTATTTGACAAATCTACTGTTGTACTGCGATTTGACTCCATTCGTAGTCTAAACTCTTTCCATCCTTTGAGTCAAAGCTGAGATGCATCCAAAATCACACCTTGACCCCCTCGTCCACCGTGATCTCATTTTCTAGACTCACTACTGGTGGATTACAACCTGTTCTGTCTCTGATTGATGTGAATGAGTTATCTACATAATTTGTGACGTCTTGATTAAACAAATCAAGGACGAAGCCTTTATGAAAACTAAAACTGAATGAATCTAGGTATTCGCAAATTAGATGGTCGTGGCTGCCATCATCCTGAATATTACCAATTGCATTGTTTAGCGAATCTAATTTCTTCTTCCAAGTTAGGAGCATAATTATCGTCGATACAAAATCATGGCGTTTACCTATTGCATCTTCAAGAGATATGATTGTCCACGAAAAGGATTGTGGATTTGGATCTTTATTGTTTGATGTATCTACTGCCCTGACTTGAAACGAATGAGGGCCTTCTTCAACGTTCATGTAATAACAACCAAGCTATCAAAACTCCTGGTAATCTATTGCATTTCTGACGCCAATTCCCATCATCTATGTTTACATTCAAAGCCCTTGACACCAACAAAGATCTGAACCCGTAAAGGCAAATCCAATGTCATCAGAGTTTGTAGAATCATTGTCAACTAATATGCCCATCCAGCCTGTCTTAACAATTTACAAACCAGTTGTAGGAGGAGTTGTATCTTGAACCAATACTTAAACGAAGACCTTTGCATCATTTCCTGCTTGGTCTATCGCGAAATTGCAATCTACAGTTGACGTTCCCAAGGCAAACATGCCCCACTTGTTGATTATTACCAACGTCTATAAGAGTCCCAGTAGCATTTGTTGCTGAGACATTATAAGAAACAAGGGAGCCTAGTGGTCCTGTAGCTCGCGATTACTTTGACTGTTTGGGACATTGATTATTGGATCCTTTTCATCATTATTCCCAGACCCGTTATTTTGCGCGTATACGTCAATCAGTCTGAATAATTGATGTATATGGTTGCCGATAATATTAAAACAAATACAAGTATGAAATTCTTATTCAATATTAAATCAAAAAGGCAACTATTTAAGTCCTATGATGACAATAGATTTCGAGATAGAAACAAATTAGTTTCTTAATCAAAAATATGAATATTGCTCATTCACGGTTCATAGTAGTAATTTTGAGACATTTGCTGACATGTAAGATGCTTACCAATGAATTTCGGTGCGAAATAACGAGGATGTTTACAATACTGGAACTATAAATCATCGAATAAATTGTGGTTGAATTTTATCAAAATTATTATTCAAGAATGATAATTAGTAAGATTATTTCAAATCTGATTTAACAATCAATTATATAATACGATACTTTATCTTGCATGAATAAAATTCAATTGTCAGTCTTGTCAATCTTTATTGCAGCAGCTTTGATTAGCTCAGTAGCAACATTCGGTAATAACATGGCTTTTGCAGGTGGGGATAATCACCATGGTGATAAACACAAGAAAAAATCAAATGAAGTAGCTCAAGGGATCGCTCTCAAGATACAAGAACACTCCAATCATCAAGATGTGGTTCTGGTAACGACAAACTGCATCATGTAACAACGTAGCCTTGTCATTGAACTTAAATGACGGCAACAACGCATTAGGTCAACAATAAGACCTTTTTTGTTTTCAAAATCAAATTCTTTGTAGACTATCTATATTCTAATATACATACTTAACATATCTTTTCTGTCAAATTTGATATTCAATAATTTAGGAAAAACCAACTCTCTTTACTTTTAATGAATTACATGCTTTGATTATGTTACTTTATTAAATTAAATTCCTCATTAGTAATTTTATCTATCATAAAACTATACCAGAAGTTAATATACTATCTTTAAACTAATTCCTCATTAGTAATTTTATCTATCATAAAACTATACCAGTATTTGATATTTGTCGAGTGTAGTATAATCAAGATCTGAAACTATGAGAAGAGAAAATTTTCAATATTTCATAAATGTTCTAGCAACGATACTAATATGTGAATAGCAAGGGGTTTCAACATGCTAAATTATACTTCATATCTTTATTGGTACTTTTGAGTATTTTGAGTACAAGCATTATTCAAAGCGCCAACGCATTTAGCATAGGCCTGCCTGATATTCCCTTTCTTAATTTTAATTTTGATAATGATTCTCCTAAAGAGGATAGTTCGTCCATTATTGACTTTGGTGCAATTACAAATAATATTCCTAGATTTAGTGCCAACGAAGACGATAAGAAGGATAGTATAGATTCTGATCAAGACGTCTCTGATGGCAGCAATAGCGAGGGACAGTCCGATGATGAGACTACTCAACCTCGATCTGCATCCCTCCCATTTCCGGCGAATATGATGGCCCCTGTATTTAGTAACGAAGATGAGAATACTGATAATATCAAAAAAACCCCATTTGAACTCCAAGATACCTTACCTTTAGTCGGTGATTATTCTGACTCCCCCTCTACATTTCTTTCAAATACAAAGAGTTCTGAAGACGATGAAATCCCAGGACAATATATCGTTGTTTTTAAGGACGATGATACGACCGTATCAGACTTTTTTTCAATGTTAACAAAAAAATTCGGCCCACAAGACATTGAAGTACTTCAGGTTTATGAAAATGTGATAAACGGATTGGCAATCAAGGTACCAAATGATAAAGTTATCAAATCGATTGAGCAACTTCCTATTGTTGACTATGTAGAGAAGGATGTAATGGCTCAGGCTTTTGCACAAACGCTACCAAGTGCAGTTCTAGAAGTATTATCACCTGACACAGAATCCATCACACCCTAGATACATTTGATTCCTTTGCTAAAGTACCAGTCCTGAGCGCTTTGAAGATATCTGCTCAACTATGAATTACCTAAATGTAACCATTTAAGCGTGACACATCTTTGATAAGATCATATTGATGACCATTCAATCCTTCCTTGACCTTTCCTCTATAGCCCCTCAATGATTAGGAATAACATAAATAACAATTGGGAAGAGGATCAACTCATCAATGCGATAGAAATTGGCATGGGTACTCATCGGGTGACGGTTTTAGCCTTACGAATTACTTTCTAAATTGAAAAATGACTTTCTTGATTTGGACTTGTACATTTTGGGATACATAGTACCAAATACGAGAAATATATCAAAATAAGAAACCAATGTATGCCGCCATAGCAAATTCCAATAGATTAAGGGCAGCTCTGTATACAGGCCTGTCCTGGTGGACATGGGGGCATTTCACAGTCTGTGAGACTTTCTTGATTGTCATCTGCGACAATATTTGATGAATTATCTGCGGTTTCATTTTGAGCGGGTCCGGCATCAAACAAGTTCTTGATGTCAAACGGCATTAGTTGATCTTTGGGACTACTGCTAGTTGCTGAAACGGTAGGAAAATTGTTTTGAAAGTAATATGCAAGAAAAGTTGACAGAACTAGGATTGCGAAAATTGGTAGAGTGAATTTTTTGTTCAATAAAAAATGTATTACCCGATAGTATAAAAAATTTTGATCATTGGCTACCGTTATATAATAAGCTGCACTTTTTTCAACGGTATTAATAATATGAACATAATCAAAACAGAAACCCCATTTATAGTGGAAGCCAAAACAACTGGTTGTAATAGCAGAAAAAATAGAAATGTTACCTACCATTTTATAGAATCCGCTCATACATTATGTTTGGATAAGGAAGAACTGTTTCAAGCACAGTTGAAAGCCTGTCAGAGGCTATTAAGACTACCTTATGAAGAGGAGAATGATAAGGATATTATCGAAAATGAAATAATAAAATTAAATCAGGTTTTGAATGTTATTCGGAATTATCGCTAAGCAAGCGTCCTGTTAGACCAAACTTACCAAACACTTGTGGTGTGGCCGATGTTTAAACTATATAATCCAGTTTGGCAATATTTACCTCAAATTGGAATTTGGAACATACCAATGGTCCATAATTGAATGGATTTTGGTCTGAACATTTGATTTACCATTGATGTTTCTGGATTTATTTTTTCATATTTTCATATAGTCCACGGTTTTAAGTTCTTTAAGAGATCGTTCGGAATTGAATCATTCCATGTCTTTAAAAATTCCATATCTTTTTTCTTATCCCTAAGCTCATCTGGTAAAATTATCGGAATTTCTTCAGTGATGGGATAAAATCTAAGACATGTCCTGCATAGTAATAATCCTTCCTCCACAATTTCAATAGACTCTATGTCCATTTCTGAAACAGAAGGACTTTTTTTATCCATGTCAATATCCTTCATTTCTTGATCATTTTCCTTCTGGGTTGTTAAGGAATCTTTGCTTTCTGACGCATTATTATTTGAAATTGTAGAAGGATTGCTAGGATTTGTTTTAGTCTTGAATTGAAATAGTTCAAGACTAGACACCTTGTCAAACGGACATACGAGAATATCTAAAAGTTTCTTATTCAATATTTTTCACTATGGGAAACAATATGCCCAATTATTTAATATTTGTTCACCTTGTTTTATTCTCAGCCAGGTGAGAAACACGAGGTCATCTAATGCTTAATTGGATGTGGTATTTTCTCTTATATCATAACATTTTATGGTCTTTTTTTGACATTTATTAGCGTCTGTTACCATGTCCTTATCTTTATGATGAACAATCTATTCTACATCTAGACAAGGCGTATTTGTCAACTCTCGATACATCATCATATAG
>JARFXS010000016.1 GCA_029194465.1 Candidatus Nitrosocosmicus sp. | reverse complement strand
CTGCGAGGAGAGATCCCTGTGCCTAATCCAATATGAGGGACCCTTTGAATTGCTAAATCCTTATTAGACAAGGTTTGAATTAGAAATTCCCTTTTTGAATAGTGCTTGATTTTTTAGGAAAAGATATATGTTGATGTCATTAGTGTGCCAATTGAAAATCTACTCCTTTTTTTAAGGCGTTTCCTTTTATTGTTATTGGATAAACAAGTACAACATCCTAACCCTGATTAGGGGCTCATCCACTTCTCATAATCTCGAGTAAAATATCAATGGTTCTTTTATGAATCAAAGCTTCATGACAATTAATTAAAACGTCTTATCTATTTATGACTTGTAAATCCTACTATACGCCAAGACATGGCATATATATATGGACGATGGGAAGAAATTAACCATGTTTTCAAATAAGGCTCAAAAGTTTAGAGTCCAATATACTCAGCGCTTATAACAATTATCAATTAGTTTTTTTTGTACAGTATTACAATCAAAAAAATTATTAGATTATTCTCAATTCAACCAAAGGTTTAAAAAATTATGGGAATTCAATAATATTATGATGGTACAACAATTAATCTGTGACCAATGTAAGATTGTGTTACTAGAGAAGGATTCAAAACATTTGAATGATGAGAGGTTTCCCATAACCGAAGAGGAAGCTAAAATGATTGACAAGGATCATAGAGGTCATGAATGCCACATTGAACTTGTGGAAAAATTTGCATAGAGTCATGCAAAAGTAAACAAATAACTTTAATTAGAAATTAGTTGAAATGAGATTGGCAATGAAGAAAAATTTTAATGATATTGATGATTAAAAAATGTTATCCCTCGGAGCCAAATAAAAATCCAGCAAAAAAATGTAGGGTCATATACCACAAAATAAGTAAGGTAAGAGTCGTACTGAAACTATAAACCAAAAAACTCTGCCTTATGGTCCTCACTACAAAAATAATCGATTTTTTTTACTCCCAGATTAGAGTCACCATCCACATGTGGCCAAGCCTGACTGTGTTTTATTTCTCGACCGCATAGCGCGCAATGTATAGTCCTCTCATCAACATCCTCATTACCTCTAAGATTATTCACTGACGAATCAATTTGAACTAGGCGTTATATAATCTTGAATCTAAAGAAAGAATTTATGTAAGATAATCAGGGAAGATAGATATATTGTCTTTCTTTGGAAATGCATCAGGTGGTAATAGTAAAAAAAAGGACAAGTACAAAGAATTAACCCTTGCTATAAAGCAAACAGTACTTGAAAGATCAAAACATAGGTGTCAGGAATGTTCGAAGAAATTATCTGGAACAAATCAACCACATTTTATTCACATAAACGGGTCAAAAAAGGATAACAGACCAGAGAACTTAAGGGCGGTTTGTCCTGAATGTTATGAGGGCAATGGTCCAAGTAATAACGGAAATATGTTCTCTTCAATCAAAAAAATATTTTCCAAATAGTTCCACTCCTATAAAATTTTTAAAGGGTTTTTATCTTCCCTTAGAATTGAATACTACGACTAACTCAATGCGATTGAACCCTTCATGAAAGGATGTAAAATGGAATACGACTAACTCAATGCGATTGAGCCCTTCATGAAAGGGTGCAGGGTACAAAAGTAATCATATTTTGATTCGGTAAGACTGGATGTATCAAGAACGTATTTCTTTTCCGTCATTATCAGTGATGAATCAAAGGATTTACCGTCATCAGCGAAACTAGTTACGGTATGTGGAACATTGTCTAAATTAGTCCATTCTATAGCTTCACCTTTTTTAGCTTCAATTATTGCGGGTTCGTAAGATGGATTTCCTTGACCTGATGCACCGGCGGGGATGGTAGCAGGAACAATAGTAGTGTTAACAACTTTGGGAATTGTAGAGTTTTGAGAGTCAGCTCCCGTTTTGTCCTCTTCTGATGTTGCAGTTGCAGGTGAGGCAATCCATGCAGTAGATACTATAAATCCAGATCCTATAATCATAACTACAACACACGCGACGGATATTTTCATCAAGTGGGCATTATTCCTGTACGAAGCGATTATTATTATTAATGATGGAATACTTATAGTAGCAATAATGGCGATATACGAAAATATTGATGGAACTTTGGTGCTAATTTGTACGGCCCCGATGATTCCAGCAGTTATGAACAGAATTAATATTATAGCCACGGCAGCTTTGGATTTTTTTGACGTAGGAAAACCATCTTTAAAAAGCCCAGCAGCCAAGAAAATCAACCCAAAGAACATACACAAGATTGAAACCGCATGCATCCCATCCATAAAGGTCTTAGCGATTCCAGAAAGAGCTATGGCTACTCCAGTAGCACCAACAGCTGTTAAACCAGCGCCCGGCAAGAGCAAGTCCCAGTCTGTCATAAATATATTTAAAGGTGAATACGGCATAATTAATAGTTTCTTTATTTTAATTCTTAAAAACTCGTTTTTATTTAAATAGCAACTAATCGATTGTAAATGAGCCACCTAAAAATAGTGATCAGGGGTAGTCAACTGTTAATATTAAATCAAACTGCAAATTTGAGTAATCCATATGAATCCTGCGCGCTACTATTAGGCAGTAAGAAGGAAAACCTCTTTGAGATCAAAGAGGTAATTCCAATGAATAATAAAGATTCATCTGAGGTCAGTTTCACCATGGATGAAATTGAATTATTGAAAATTTACAAATATGCTGAATCAGTAAATACTTCAGTCATTGGCATATTTCATTCGCATCCTTCCAAACCCTTTCCATCAGAAACTGACAAGACTTTCATGGAGATTAATCCAATACCATGGCTAATTAAATCCACAATAACTGAAGAGATGAGATGTTTTATTTTCAGTGATTCGTCAAGAGGAAAAATTGATGGCATCGAAGAAATCGAGATAGTGATAGTCAAGGACTAATTCTAGTAGTATCTCTAGGATATAGTACTGCCTCTCTAATATTATTAAGACCTAGTAACACCATCATTAATCTATCAAATCCAAGGCCACATCCTGAATGAGGCGGCATTCCCCACTCAAAGACTTTCAGATGATCTCTAAAGCTTTCAGCGGACAATCCCTGTTCTACCAGGCGACTTTTCAGTTTTGACACGTCGTGTTGCCTGGTCCCTCCAGACACTAGCTCAAGATAGCCAAACTGCAGATCAAATGATTTTGACAAGGTTGGACTTGATTCTTTCTCGTGTATGTAAAAGGGCTTTAGGCTAAGTGGCCAATCAACTATGAAATAAAACTTGTCATATTTTTCGCCTAACTTTTTTAAAGAGGAGGAATCAGATAGATCATCTGAGTAACTTTTTCTCCAAGACGTTTAATTCGTCCAAACATTTTTCATAACTTATCTTTTGAAATGGATTTGAAATCAAATCATTTAGTGTGTTTCCTGGTATGAGCGAATTTTCACTTTCAATATTATTAGAATCCCTCAAATGCATGAGTATTTTCTTGATTAATTCTTCAACTATGCTCATTATTTCATAATAATCAAGATAAGCTGCTTCTAAATCAACACTCAAGAATTCATTAAGATGTCGAAGAGTATGAGAATTTTCAGCTCTAAAAAATGGTGCAATTTCAAACACACGATCCAAAGCCAAGACTAGTTGTTCTTTATAAAGTTGCGGGCTTTGAAACGCTGAAGCCTTTTCGTTTGAAATAATCAAATGAAAAAAGGTTTGATCCTCCTTCGCTTGCACTTCCTATGATTTTTGGGGTATTGACCTCTATAAACTTGTTTTCAAGGAAAAAATCTCGAATTATTTTCAAAATATTGGAACGGATGATAAAGATATTAGAAATTTTGGGATTTCGTAGATCCAATGCTCTACTGTCCAACCTGGTATCCAAATTAGATTCAACCCTGCCTGTAGGATCAACAGGTAGAGAGAGAGAAGCTGGCGAGAAAACGAAAATTTCCTCGACTTTAATTTCAAATGGAAAATTCTTAGATTTGGTATCTTGCAAAACCCCTTTTAACAAAATATTACTTTGTCTAGGAATAGATTTAGCTTTTTGCAAATTCTCTCCGACCAAAACAGCCTGAACCAAACCGGTCACATCCCTGAGAATTATGAAACCAAGTTTACCTATGTCCCGGAAATCCTCAATCCATCCCGCAACCTTAACTTCTGTACCTGTTTTTGATTTTCTTAATTCAGAAGTAAAGTGAGTTCTTTCATAGCTGTTTGATTCATTCTGAGCTGCGTGAGCCATATCTAATGAAATCAATCAACTCCTTTTAATAAACTACATGTTCAGTATCGTTATTCGATTAATATTTTCACATAAATTCAATTATGAGATCGATTTTCCTAACTGCCATAGATATCATTTTTATAGTTTCTAACCTTTTTTCATCAATACCTTTGGAATTCTTTGCCAGTACAACTCTCGTTAACTTACTCCCATCAGGTAACCAGACAAAATTCACACTCTCTATCTTGGCTGGATGAAATAAATTATCTAAAAATCTTCGATCATTAGAATCAGATTCAATTATCCAAATGTCTTTCTGGAATGCTTTATTTATGATATCACTAAGTTCGTTGTTTGAACGGATTAGCCTTATATCTGAACTCTTGAGTATTAGTATGTGTTCATTCTCAATTTCTTTTGCTGAAACCAACGTCATCTTATTTATAGTAGAATTTTTTTGAGCCAGCCTTGTAAGAACTATGGAGCTCTCAACGTCGGATTGGGTGATCTGGCCCGATTCGAGTTTGCTTTCACATAAGTTACACAAAATACCTGTTTTAGCATCAAAAGTACAAATGGGGGTTTTCATTACCACTTTAAACCTATTAAAAGAATACACTTAAATATCTTTGATTTTTTTTTAAACAATTTGTCTGGATCATAAGAATCTAAAACTATTGGAGCTCCATTGATCACTGGTAATAATTTTTGGCAAATGGGCATCTTAAACTCATCCCATGCTTTCTATAGACCGTGATGCCGTATAACAGAGGTCTGGATAAAAGGTCATTGACATTTTGGTAAGTACTTGAGATTGTTGGGCAATTTCAAGTTGGTTGTGGTAGTAAGATATGGTTCGTTGGTAGATGGATGTCTCAGTGCAAATACCCTTACCCTAATACCATTTGCGATTGTAAAATACATATTCTCTCTGGACCATATTTTCTCGGCAATAGTTTTAACATCAAAGATATCTCCATTAATTCCTACTTGCAGAATGTTCCCTTGTGCGTTTTTTTTTACACAGGTTATAAGCAATTCGGTCATGAATCCGAAATCAAAATAATATGACCCGATCACCAATAAAATCGTTTAACACAATTATGCTTAATACCAACATAATTCAAAAAATATTATAATGAAAAGGGGAAAGTGAACTTATGATAATTAAAGAAAAAAGTCGTAATTCTACCTATTCAGAAAAGATGTAGTTAGAAATGAGCGAGAGTAACAGATTTTATAGAAACAAGCCTGAAAGAGGGGAAAACTGTACGATTGAAGTCAATGATCTTTCAATTGCTTACGAAACAAAATCAGGAATCTTAAAGGCCGTTGATAAGATTTCGTTTAAGATGAATGACACCCAAAGTATAGGAATAATAGGGGAATCCGGGTCTGGAAAAAGTTCGCTTGGCTATGGACTCTTGAGATCATTGGCAGAAAACGGGTCCGTTGTATCTGGAAGTTTCATCTTTGAGGACCAAGATATTTTGAATATCTCAGAAAAGGAGTTCAATGATAATTATAGGTGGAAGAAAATATCAATGGTATTTCAGGGTTCGATGAATAGTCTTGATCCAGTGTTTACCGTAGAAGATCAGATGAAGGAAATTCTGACATCACATAAGAAAAAAATATCGAATAAAGATTGTAATTCAATTATTAGGTCAGCTCTTACTGATGTTGGATTGAATCCCGACCTTATTTGCAAAAAATACCCGCATGAATTGAGCGGCGGGATGAAACAACGAATAGTAATAGCTAATGCATTATTGCTTGGACCAAGAATTTTGATTGCAGACGAACCAACTACAGCATTAGATGTAGTAATTCAGGCTCAAATTTTACAATTACTAAGAAAATTAATTGAGGAAAAAAATATGAAGATAATAGTCATTACTCATGATATGTCACTCATTCCAAATCTGGTGGATAGGGTAATGATTATGTACGCTGGACAAGCTGTTGAAATATCCGATATCAAAACAGTGTTTGAAAAACCTTTGCACCCATATACCCAAGCCCTAATTCAATCAATACCTAATATAAGATCGTCAGAAAAATCCATCAAATTCATTAGAGGAGACCCTCCTAATTTGACAGAAATAGGAAATGGTTGTCGTTTTATGGATAGATGTCCACATGCATTTGGAGATTGTAAAAATGATCCACCCGATATTTTAGTTGGTAATAATTTGGTAAAGTGTTGGCTATATAAGACTAATAATTGATTTCAATTCAACTAGACATTTTGAATTTAGTTGATCAATAACTATTTTTTATAGATATTAAGTTTATATCTTAAAATAAAGAATAAGAAACATTAATGCAAGCTCTTCTAGACGTTCGTAAGATTAGACAGGACTTTCCCATTTTGAATAGACGACTAAAGGATGGAAAAAAATTAGTATACCTTGATAATGCTGCGACCACTCAAAAACCCAATGAAGTAATAGATGCAATTTGTAAATATTATTCAGATTATAATTCCAATATTCATAGGGCAGTTTATCAAATTGCTGAAGAGGCTACTGAAGAATATGAAAGGACAAGGGAGAACGTTAGAAAATTTGTAAACGCAAAATACGAAGAAGAAATTATTTTCACAAGAAATACTACCGAGTCGATCAATTTAGTGGCTTATTCATGGGGAAATGCCAACATCAAGAAGGGAAATACAATATTATTGACTGAATATGAGCACCATAGTAATATAGTTCCATGGCAAATTCTTTGTAAAAGTAGAGGGGCAAGAATCAAATACTTAGAGGTAGATGAGGATGGATACCTAGACCTGGAGGTCCTTGAGGAACTTTTGTCTAGGAAAGGTGATGGAAAAATTAAATTGGTCTCACTTAGTGAAATGTCAAACGTGTTAGGGACTATATTTCCAGCTACGGAAATTATCAAGATGGCACATGAAAAAAACATCCCTGTCCTCTTGGATGGTGCCCAGTCAGTCCCACATATGAAAACAGATGTTCAACAAACAGATTGTGATTTTCTAGCATTTTCAGCCCATAAAATGCTGGGACCTACGGGCGTAGGAGTGTTATACGTTAAAAAAGCAATATTAGAACAGATGAAGCCATTTATTTCTGGTGGCGATATGATCAAAGAAGTTCATAAAGAAAACACGATTTTTAATGATTTACCGTACAGGTTTGAAGGTGGGACGCCAAATATTGCTGATGTGATTGGTTTTAGCTCTGCGTTAAAGTATCTCAACAGAATAGGTATGGAAAATGTTCGTGATCATGAATTAGAAATGACCAATTATCTTTTAAGCAGAATTCAAGAAGTAAAAAACATAATAGTGTATGGTCCCAAAGTTGCTAAAGATAGAGGTGGTCTAGTCTCTTTTAACATAGAAGGAATTCATCCTCATGATTGTGCCACAATATTAAATGACTTTGGAGTAGCAATTAGGTCAGGACATCATTGTGCCCAAGTTTTGATGGAAAAGCTTGATATTGTGGCTTCTTCCAGAGCAAGCCTATATATTTATAATACTAAAGAGGAAATTGATATATTAATAGATGCTTTAAATCATGCTAGGAGGATATTCAATCTATGAGTGAAGATATTTACAGGGAAATGATACTTGACCACTATAGAAATCCGCGAAATAAAGGAAAGATCGAGGAACCAGATATAAGAATAAATGATAGCAACCCACTCTGTGGTGATGAAATTTCAATTGATTTGAAAGTCGAGGGTGACATAATTAAAGACATAAAGTTTGATGGGAGAGGATGCGCTATTAGCCAGGCTAGTGCCTCGATGTTAACAGAAATGGTTTCAAATAAACCACTAACAACAATAAAAGATATCACAAAAGACGATGTGCTCGAAAATATTGGTTTGACAAATTTGGGTCCGGCTAGAATAAAATGTGCTTTACTTTCCTTAAAAGTGTTGAAACTGGGGATGGTAAAATACTACGTTGACAGGGATCCAACGTCTGCAGCTCAAATGAAGGATGAATCCAAAGTATTTTAACAAGCTGTAAATGATCTTGGATTCTATTCTCAGAACACAGTAACGAATAATTTTCTATTAATCTGTGGTGAATAAAAAGATCCAAATAAAACCGACAAATCCTTATTGGAATATCAAATTATCTTTTATTTTAATATTTTTTTTTATTTTTGTTATTGCAAGCGTTCTGGCAGTTACGGGAGTATTGGGAAATTTAGACGAAATTGTTACAAAATTTATCATTCAAATAAGAAGCCAAACATTGGACACAGTATTTATTATTATTACTACCATGTCAGATACTATTAATTTAATAATTGTTGGTTTTATTCTTACAATAATTAAGAGAACCAGAAGAATAGGTATGATTTTGTTGATTACCCTTGTTTCTGTTACCATTTTAGTAACGTATTGTAAACCCTTGTTTGCAATTGAGCACCCAAGTATAGATTTTAAACCATTAGTTAAATTACCAGACAAATTTACACTCGAACGGGATAGTTTTATGCCCTTTGCCCAAGACTATTCATACCCTTCCAACCACATAGCCTCAGCTGCCGCTTTCAGTTTTATTGTGGCTGGATTGTCCTATAAATATTCATCTAGGTTCGCAATAGCATTTCTGATATGTTTCCCTGCGCTAATTGGCTTCACCAAACTATATCTTTTTCAACACCACTTGATAGATTTGGTAGGCGGGTATTTTTTTGGTTTGGTAATAGCGGCAGTAATGGTAAAGGCCCTAAAGGCAAATGACCAACAAAGAATTGATGTGACAGATACAAACCTTGGTGATTAATACTAGATTTTACAGGCAGAACTTGCTGTAACTTGAATTCTACTCCTTTCCCTAAAAAACAGGTAACGATGGTTTGATTTCAGTCAAACCGAGTTGTTAACGACGGATCTAGTAATAACCAGCCAAAGTGGGAATCATCGTGAACATATCGGTAGTCCTTGATATTTGGTTTTAATTTTAGAGATCGGATTCCGGATAACAAATCATTTTGAAGTTGTAATCCCAATTTCCGGGAAATATCATTATCTTTTGGAGAGTCAATTGACCTAGGTAATAATATCCGATAACTAAAGGTATTGGCAAGATAACACCGGGCATAATGATTTAATAATCTTTTAGATACGGTTGGGACATACTCAAAACTAGCTAAATTCTCTGTATAGTCTGTAGGAAAGCGTTTTAGGAATTCAGTATTTACCAAACAAATAGTAGGATATTAAGAATACTATTTATATACATTCGGACTGAGCTGAAAAAATAGAAATGATGTTACTGAATAATAGTAAATTTAGGAATTGGAAGATTTTCATTCTAATGTACGATTCCATTCCCAAACCTTGCTATGATTCAACCCAAAAGTACTAAATAGTGAGTTGATTTGAGTGAGGTTTTGATATCTTTCTGGCTTGATATGAATATAGACAAACTGCACTTTTTTAGTTAAGTTCTTCTGATTAGTTGGAACTCTGGTGTATAGGGATCATGATGTTAAATAACATATGTTTCATTTACGTTGGAAATATTTCAAATGATTTAAGCATGAAATTCGCAAAAAGATTCATTTGGTTTTTGTAGATACATGGTTTTTTCAAGGATCAATCAATTTCTTAGGATATACCAATATGAGCATAGAATAGGTAATTGTCAATTCATTAAGAGGATCTTTAACAAATCCAATAGCAGCAATCCGTCTTGAGATTTGAGAGTTATGGTATGGTTCTAGCCGTCAATCAAAGGATTAAATGTATGAAAAGGATGGCAAAATTCAGAATTCAAATAATTTTAATATCATGGCGACCCTTACTCTGATATTGTGATCTTAAATTTCTAGCGTTGAAATGGATTAGAATAATAACAATTATGAACTATATTTTTTTCCTATTTGTTGGGCTCCTGAATTATTCAAAGGATATGCTCTTTGTTTTTCTGTTGATCTCCTACGGGTTACATTGTTAGGTTCGACTGAGATTATATCCATGAAGGAATTGATATATCATATTTGCTCAGGAAAAAACTCAAGTATGATAATTATTTTCTAATTTGTTCAATCATGGACACAATAGAGCATTAAACATATGGATAAAAGCTATAAAATATTCAATCAATTTCTGATATTGGCCGATTAAATCCATCCATCTCAAAAATATCAATTTAGCGCGCCGGCTTTTTGATTAAATTTAAATATATCAAAATTTTTCCCTCTATTGTAATGACAAATAATACTAACGAGTTTGGATCGACTAATAATCCTTATCAAATGGCTTTGAAACAACTTGAAGAAACCGCAAAAATCATAAATTTAGATGAAGGTATCCACAAAATACTTGCAAAACCAAAGAGGGTTCTAACCGTATCCCTACCGGTTAAGATGGATGACGGGAGGATAGAAGTCTTTACAGGGTTCCGTTCTCAACACAATGATGCAAGGGGTCCATTCAAAGGTGGAATTAGATATCACCCTCAAGTAACTATTGAAGAAGTAATGGCCCTCTCAATGTGGATGACTTGGAAATGCGCCGTAGCGGGGATACCGCTAGGAGGTGGTAAGGGAGGCATTATTTGCAATCCCAAGAAGATGTCAAACTCAGAGCTAGAAAGGATGACAAGGAGGTATGCGTATGCCATCTCCGATATTATTGGACCTTATACTGACATCCCAGCACCAGATGTGTACACTGGTGGCCAAGAGATGGCATGGATAATGGATACTTATTCTACCCTGAAGGGCAACCGTGGAGAACCTGGTCTGATTACTGGGAAACCCCTGCCAATAGGTGGATCTTTAGGTAGAACTGAAGCTACTGGAAGAGGATTATCTTTTACTGTAAGAGAAGCTGCAAAAAAACAAAATATCAATATGAATGAGGCAGTAGTAGTCGTGCAAGGATTTGGTAATGCAGGACAGTATGCAGCCCAATTAGTTGAGGAGCAGGGTGCTAAAATTATTGCTGTATCGGATACACAAGGAGCGATCATCAACAAGAATGGATTTAAAGCAAATGAACTAATAAAATTTAAACTAGAAAACATATCTATTCACGGCTTCCCTGGTGCAACTGAAATAAATAATGATGAATTATTAACCACGGAATGTACGATTTTGATACCAGCTGCTTTAGAAAATCAGATTACGAAAGACAACGCCTCTAGAATTAAGACTAAAATTGTTGCTGAGGCGGCAAATGGTCCGACTACTCCCGAAGCTGATCAAGTTCTTTATGAAAACAATATTTTAGTTATCCCAGATGTATTGGCTAATAGCGGTGGAGTAACAGTATCATATTTCGAATGGCTTCAAAATCTAAGAAGAGAATATTGGTCTGAAGCTGAAGTAAACGAGAGATTAGATGTAATAATGACAAAGGCATTTGCCGAGGTTTATGATGCACATACAAAATATAATACAAACATGCGTACGGCAAGTATCGCATTGGCAGTCAATAGAGTCGCTGAAGCCATTAAGCTAAGAGGAATTTGGCCTTAAATACCAATTGACCTGAGGGTACGGGCGAAAAATAAATATTAACTTAGAAAAGCGCGCTAGATATCAATCTGATTTATTTTCGCCGTATCACATACGATAAATGATATATCATATGTCAGAAATCTAGAAAGTACCGTTATTTACATGAATGAGGGAAATAAATTTAATTGAAATTGGATTCTAAAAGAAATAAAAAATTTACTCAGTAGAAAATGAGTGACCACATGAGCAGCTTTTTGTGACGTTAGGATTAGTTATCTTAAATCCTGATCCCATCAAACTTTCAATGTAATCGACTACGGCTCCTTTCAAGTATTTTTGACTATAATTATCTACTAAAATTTTAACTTTGTTTTGTTCCAATATTACATCATCTTCGTCTGGATTCTCTTCAAAGCCCATTCCATATGATAACCCAGAACATCCACCGCCAGTGACATATACTCTTAAATAGAGATTATCCTTTCCTTCTTGTTTCATAAATTCTGTAACCTTTTCTGCAGCCTTTGCTGTAACATCAATAATTTTAGGTTGTTGTACACTTGCCATGATATATTATAGTAGGCATTACAAATTTAAGAATGTTTTCCTATAAATAATCCAAAAAAAAGAGATGACTTTTAAAAAAAGACTTACTTATGTGACTTGGATAGAGCAGACCATTTGGCTAATGAACTAGCTGCTATACTCCAGGTATTTACTGATTGATATACCGGCACATTATTCTCCTCCAACTTATTTGCCATTTTCTGGGTAAATGGACCACCCAATGCACCAACAAGAATGGGCTTTTTCCCTTGTCTGTTAAATTCGGCAAGAATATCAACTATTTTCTCCTCAAGTGGATCATCTTGAAAGACGAACCAAGGCATTACAATATCTACATTTGGATCATCCATGAAAGTCTGGATCGCAAATTTATAATCGTCAGCATTTGCCGATCCGGTGACATCACAAGGATTACCGAGTACATAAGTAGCAGGGTAATGTGACTTGAAAGATTTCATACTCTCCTCGCTGAGGTTTGCTACCTGCAATCCCAGTCTTTCAAATTGGTCAATGGCTGCAATTATGGGACCGGCACCATTCGTAACCATTGCAACTCTATTTCCTTCTGGCACTGGTTGCCATGATAGGGCTTTAAGAGAAGCAGTTAGTTCATCGTAGCTGTCCACCGAAATTATCCCATTCTGAGAAAATGCACCTTTCACCACGCTATAAGTTCCTCCTAAAGAGCCGGTGTGAGAAGCAGCTTGTTTAGCACCCCTTGTGGTTCGTCCATTCTTGAAGACTACAATTGGTTTTTTTCGTTCAGTAATTACTTTCTTTGCAGTGTTAACAAACTTCCGCCCATCTCCCAAGCCTTCAACATACAGGCCTATGACCTTGGTTTGTGGGTCCTCGGCCAAATACCAAATCATGTCAGCTTCGTCTACATCGGATCGGTTCCCATATGAAACCATTTTACTCATTCCAAATGGAAATGAATGTTCCATAAATGCGATGCCAATAGTTCCACTTTGAGACAAGAAGGACACATTACCATTTTTAGGTCTCAGCATACGGTCATGTCCTTGGAATGCACAATCCAGCCTATTCTCCCCGTTAAACATTCCAATGCAGTTTGGTCCAATAATTCTGATATTTAGCTTCGAGGACAATTCCTTAACTTGTTGCTCAATATCGGCTCTTTCTCCTCCTAACTCTTTCCCACCTCCCGAGATGACTACAACATTATGGATTGATTTTTCGCCACAAATTTTTAGCAAATCAGGTACAAATTTCAAATCTACAGTAACAACTACCACGTCAACAGGATCTTTAATGTCGCCTAGACTCTTATATGCAGGTATCCCCATTATTTCTGGATAACCTTTTGCATTTACAGGATACACCTTTCCTTTATAATCATGCTTTACAAGGGTTTCTAGCACAGAGTTACCGATTTTTCCTATTTCAGGGGAGGCGCCTATCAATGCAATAGATTTGGCATTAAAAAACAAATCCATATTAGTAGAATTGAATTGGGTTCAACGCTTGAAACAACATCATATTTGGGTTGTTCTGACAAAATTATTTTTGCATCAGCAACATAATAACTATCAGGATATACGATTACCGGGTTAAAATCTATGCTTTCGTAGTAATGAGAAATATCATACCCCAACTTTCCTATATTGAGCAAAGCACTTGTCAATAATTCCATGCTTATTGGTTCTGAACCACGATATCCTTTAAGCAACATTTTCCCCTGTAGCTCTTCTATCATCTCTATTGCATCTTCTTTGGTAAGAGGAAGTACTCTAAATGAAACATCCTTGAATAATTCTGTAAATATTCCTCCCAGCCCCACCATCATAACCGGGCCAAATTGAGGATCATTTTGTAAACCAACAATCATCTCAACCCCTTTGGGAACCATCTTCTCAAGCAGAACACCCTTTACATCATAATCCTTTGATAATCTCCCATACATATCATTAAATGCAGATTTGACAGATTCCTCATCTTTAAGATCAATTTTGACTCCTCCCACGTCAGTTTTGTGTAAAATTTCAGGGGAAACTATTTTCGCCACCAATGGAAAACCCAATTTTCTTGCTTCTGTAACTGCAGAGTCAACATCCTTAACCAGAGCAAACCCGGGAACGCTAATATCATATTCAGAAAGAATGCCTTTAGCGATTTCTTCGGTAATGACTTTGGTTTTATTTTTGAAAGAATCCTCAAATATCGATTTGATTTTGTTTTGATCTGTCAATGAAAGTTTATTATTCTATTCGGTTTATAATTTTTCTTACTTAAAGTTTTGAATTTTTAGCAAGAAATTCATCCTCTAATTAAAGTAACGATCAACTGAGATGAAGATATGAGGATAAAACCATGTTATGAAATGATTATTTATAAGCGATTACAATTATGGCCCCTCCCATAAGCTTCTTGTTAAACTCTACCTTGGAAAATGTCTTTGACAATAAGTCATTCAGATCTTTGTTCCTTGGCCACCTAAGAAAAGTATTCCATACAAAAGTTCGAAAAGGCAACCCTTCCTCCCAGCGGCCAAGAATGCCAGGATAACAAGGAAATATTTTAGATAAAAGGACACAAAGAAACGAGCTATAAAATTATCAGGTTTTCCTAGATCAACAATTAATAACCTTCCATCCTTTTTCAAAACCCTGTGAATTTCTAAAAACGCCTCGTTTAGAGTGATTGAATCTCTTATTGAATAGCCACATAGGACTGCATCAAAAGAATCAGATTTATATGGAATCTTTTCAAAAATACCACTACATAAAAAATAACTATTATCATAATCCTTGAATCTATTCTTAATTTCAGCCAACATTTCGGGAATAGGATCATAAAAATTTATTGTTATATCTTGAGAAACGAAATCCAAGGCCAGTTTTGACATGTTGCCATAACCAGAGCCTGCATCGAGGATATGATTACCAGGAAAGACACTTTTTTTTATACCTTCTTTACGAAACTGATTATCTTTTCCCAATGAAATAGCACTATTTACCTTATCGTAAACAGGAATGATATTCCGAAGTACTTTTATTACTTCATTCCAATACAAATTCCCCAAACCAATGTTCTTCAATGGAAAAAGTATAAGAAAACCAGATATTGAATTTTTGTATCAGCCACGGCCAAAAGATATTAGTCAAGATGTCATCAATAGTCGTGGGGAAGAGGTTCTGGACAATAAAGTGCTCATTAAAATGGACACATTAAATGCAATTGTCGCTGGATTTTCCTTCTTTAACACAGACGTAAGAAATATCTATGAAGACTTAAAGTCCAAGGATAAAACTATCAATATAATATTTGTTAACCCAAAGCTGGTTTATGGGTTAGACCACATACTGGGAATCTTAAAGATAATTAATGAGGAGGATCAAAGGAATATCAAATCAAATGTAAAAAACGTTGAAATTGAATTTCTACTTAGAATTTGCTACACGAATCAAATAAAATACGCTCTAAAATCAAACTTCGGAGATAGTATGAATAAGAACTATGTTGTAGTATTGATTTCTAAGATGGAATCCAAATTAAGTAATACTCTCAGTTTTCTCTCTTCTTTTGGCATTGAAGATAGTAACTTGATACTTCCCGATACCACCAAGAAGAATTACATCCTCAATAGTTTCTTTAAGGACAAATTCAAAGGGGATTCACATTTGCTGTTAAATAATGAAGAAAAATATTTGAAATTTCTTATTGAGAAAGCAGCTATCTCTCTAAATTAAGTGTGATTAGAAAAGAGTCTGCATTCTTGGTATCATAGTTTAATATTATTCTGAAACTCTCTTTTCTGTCATTGAGCTAAACATCATGTCCGAACTGATAACCGATATTCCTGAATATTTTCCAATAATCTCTACAAGCAGAATCCATGAAGGGTTGGTCAAATTGACTGGGTAATTCAAATGAGGTCCAACTGAATCAATAACGTCCTTTTTACTTAATTTGGTATGCCTTTTTTCAACCTGAATCTTAATAGGTCCCTTGTCCATAATTTTCTGTTTGGCCAAATCAAGTAAGCAATCTCTAATTTCCTCGACCTCGCTTAAAACTACTCTCTGTATTGGGACAAATCTAAGCAGGTTCCGAATCTCCCAAGGTGAATCTTTTAGCTTTTCCCTTAAATAAGATATAAAAAGCTCCGGATCCTTGAAGATTTTCCTACAATGAGTCCTGAAATATTAGTTTCACTTACCTCCACCGCCGTCTCCCCAAAGTCGTAAAACAGTCCCCCAAGTTCATCCATTAGATCTTCCTCTTTGTATCTATATGTTGTAGCAAGAAAATTGAATATCATAGTTTGGCTCCACTATGGACAACTAAGCGCCCCTAGGATTTTTTCCTTTGGAATGGCACCTTCTCTAATGATATGAGGAAATCCCGACCCTGAAACATCTACTATGGTTGATCCGCTCTCATTTCCTGATAATATTTCGTTGCCTATTACAGCATCACATTTGCTTAAAACAGCCTCATCAATGTCTTTTAATCTTGTTGAAGGTATCTTTCTTGACAAATTGGCACTTGTTCCCACTAATAGTTTAGATTTAGTCATTTTTATCAAATTCAAAATACATGGACTATTGGGAACACGTAATCCAACAGTATTAGTATGATTGTCAAACACGTATCTAGACAATCCATGGTTTGCTTTCAATTTTAGAACTAGAGTGAGCTTTCCAGGCCAAAATAAATCTTGTAGTATTTTGGCTTGTGGAGTCATATGTGAAATTCTTGATGCTATCCTCCAATCATTTATCAGTACTGGTAAGGATTTCTCCAACGGTCTTTCTTTGATTGCGAATAATCTTAAAACCGATTTTTCTATTGTGGGATCGCAACCTATCCCAAAGACAGTGTCTGTAGGATATACGACCACACCTCCATTGTCAATTATTTTAGCACATTTTTTCAACTCGTCTATATTTCTACAATCCATATGATTGACCAACAGTTTGGGGAACTCTCAAATTCAATTTAACCTAAACTATTATTATTGGGTAAATTAGAAAATTCAAAGTTCAAAATTCATTCTATATAGCAAACAAGATTAAAATAGCAAATATATATTTAAAATATACAATTTATTTAGAAAAGCATAAATAGTTTTCTTGTTATATATTGTCAATGCAATCCAATATCGATCTTATAAAATATGAAAATGTAACAAAAATTTATAATCATCGTAGGCTCCAAAATCTAAACTCATTTGGTATTAATAGCGTTCAACTTAACAATATAGGTATTCAAGCATCGGACACTTGCAAAAAAGACAATCACCATTGTTTTTGGGACATCAGTGGGTTTTCCAAAGCTTACAAAGTTGTTTTATTTGATGGATAGGGAAAATGTCATATTAGAAATCTTAGATGAATATTATAGAATTGCAAGATCTATAATTGCACGTTACAATGGAGTTTGGGACAAGACAATAGGTGATGGCATCATGTCATGGTTCGGGTTCTTTGAGAAGAATATACCAGAAAGGAATATCGGGTATGATGATGGAGCATTAGACGCAATAAATGCAGCAATCGAACTAAGAAATATCTTTCAGAACTTAAGGGACAAGGTGAAATCAGCGTGGAATATTCATGGAGTCAACTTAGACTTTGACATAAAATGTGGAATCAATACTGGCCAGGCCCACATTGGCCTTGTCTATGACCAATTTACAGCCATGGGAACAAATGTTAATATCGCGAACAGGCTCCAGGAATTTGCCATGGGTGATCAGATAATCATTCCAAACACTACAATGGAAAAGATTTGTTTGAAAGGTTATAATCTTAGGAGAATTTCCGTTAATTCGAATAACCCTATTAAGTCTTTTGAAGACATTGATTGTTGTTATGAGATCTTAATGTGACGCAGTAAATAGTAGAAAAGAGTTCAAATGTCTTGTTGCGTTTTTTGTACTACAGAACCCAATTTCCTTAGAGTAGAATAACAAAAGTATTTTTATTTGCAAGTGAACTATATCATCAACTAATAATACAGATCAAAATGATAGAAAAAGAAAGTTTAGGTTTAAAAGGAAAGGGTATAAACGAGGTTTTTCTCGGCGAAAACAGAGATGAATTTGACAGCACTGTTAATGGCTATTATAGGCTGATTGGTGGTGAGAATGGCAGTTATAATAAGGAAACCAGTAGGAGGCTACGGTCATTCGGTGAAGAATTGTTCAAAAAGAGATCATATGAGAAATTTACTGCTTTTAAGGCAGATCATGATGATATGATAATAGGAAATCATTTGAGATTATTCTCATTCTGTGAACATCATTTGCTTCCTTTTTTTGGAGAGGTTGCTATCGGATATATCCCAAATAACAAAATATTCGGCCTCTCAAAATTCCAACGGCTAGTAGACAAAGTATCTTCTAGACCTCAGCTTCAAGAGAGACTCACGTACCAAATTCTTGAGGAAATCAAAAATAGACTGGAACCTAAAGGCGTAGGCGTTGTCATAAAGGCTATACATACTTGTGTTTTCGCAAGAGGCACTCAATCGAGTTCAGCAGAATTTACTACTTCAGCAGTTGACGGAATTTTTAAGGAAAACAACAACACCAAGCAAGAGTTCTTTTCCATAATAAATTCGGATGGGAGATTAAGACTGTAGTGCTCAAATTTATTGGGAAGGTAAATTTGATCTAAATTCTTCTTTTGAACCACCCAGTATTTAACATAGTAACCTGTGGAAAGATAATCATGATAGAGCATCACTATCAATTCATGTAATTTCTTGATGCGTACATCATTTGGACACTATATGCATGTCTACGATATATTTTAATTAGATAGATGAGCGAGAAAACCTAAATTGATGTCTGCGGCCAATGATGCGAATATTGAGTATATAGACTGGAATAATGCTTTTGAAATATTAGATAAGGCTTTTAAACTTGGTATTTTTGTACTAATAATTGGTCCAAAAGGGACTGGGAAAACCACACTCGTTAGAAAATTTGCTAAGCAGGTAAGTAAAGAACTATCATCTGTAAATTTTAGCCTCAGGACTAGAGAATCTCATCTAATTGGAACTAACACTATTGATAATGGTCAGATAAATTTTGTAAATGGAGTTTTGGTTCACTCGATGACACAAGGAGACTTACTATAACTAGATGAGCTCAATGCGGCCGAACCGGATGTGCTTCTTAGACTTGACGAGGCTTTAGATGATAGAAGACAAATAGTTTTGAAAGAATTCCATGGACAAACAATAAAGGCAAAGGATAACTGGTTTGTAATTGGGACCATCAATCCACTATCACATGTTGGAACAAAAGAACTCCCCCCACAAATTCTAAGTAGGTTCCCAATTAGGATCATGCTAGACTACCCTCCTGAGGATACCGAATTAGATATTATCAAGAAACATGTTAAGGTAAATACTCAAAACGAGGAAGAGGACATTAAAAGTGCAATAAAATTGGCCCATAATCTACGTAAGGCAGCTTCTCTTGAAGAAATTTTTTATAGCCCTAGTTTGAGAGAAACTATAGCGTATTCGAAATTGGTAACGAACAGTACAAATGCAAAGGATGCAGCTGAAATCGTTTTTGCTAATGTTTACCACCAATGGGGCGAAATTGAATACCGAAAGGTGATGGACATAATCGCATCCATTTTCCTTTAATTCACGTTGGCAAATTATGTCTATTTTTTGGGATATAAAAGACAATGGGGAAAAAAATGATAATATTTCAAAACATGATGAGAATTTTGATAATGAAATAAAGAACAAGCAATACAAAAAAAGGTCCGAATCGTTCTTAAGATTTGATGACCTAGATCTTGATAATATTCATATTAGAAATGATGTATTGCTTGAAATTGCCACGTTCTTATCCAGACGATGGTCAGACAGTATCGAATCAACTATTCATATTTCAAGAGAAGGAAAAATCTCTACTAATTTAGACAAGAAAAGAATCACCCTTCCTGGATTAGATCATTTCTATGGTAACATTTTTCAAAAGTACAGACAATGGCGAACATTACTATGGTATGAATCAGTCAGATTAAAGTATTCATTCAAGATTTTTGATACTGACGTCGTCTTTGGATTTGTATTCAACATTTTAGAGACAAAACGGATAGAAATATTGGGCTTAGAAGAATGGAAAGGCATGATAAAAGAAATCATATATTACGAAGGATTATCTTGGCACAATAAACCCCTGCTGAATTCACTACATGGAAAAAACAAAGTTTTAGAAGCCTTTTCTCAATTCTTTTTAACAGGTTATATAAAGGGTGAACTTTATGGCGGCGAAAATGAACGGGTATTTAGAGCATCAGATTATGCACAGAACATCTTAAGAGAATATGTTAAGAATTTCAAACTCAATAACAAAACTTTTGACCAAATAAAGGATCAAAAATGGTTAGAATATGAGACAAGACAGATTATTAAAATACTTCAAGTTGATTCATTAATGTCAGTTCCACCCATCCCAATAATCATGCCAAAAAGCAAAATAGGACTTTCTATGAAGCAAGAGGAAGTCTTATCACAGATTGAAAAGCTAGTAAGAATAAAAACTAAGGAAATAGAAATAGAGAAATTAAAAAAAGAAATTGTTCAGGGCGATGATATCAATGAAGAGTTTAGAATCATAGTTAATGAAAGTAAAAAAAATGATAACAAAGGTTATGAAACAACTGAAAATCTTTCCATTGCAATTCCAGACAACATGGGAGTTGACGAAAATGCCATATACGATTTTGATTTGATTAATAAGGTGAAAACCGCCCTCAAGGAATGGAAAAGTGGGTGGAAAGAAAAATATGATTTTACCGGGGACGAAATAGAAATTGAAAATTACATTGAAAAACAGTCAAAAATTTTTATTAGTGATAAGAAAATTGCAATAAATGTAAAGATATCGGTACTTTTGGATCTTTCAAGCAGCATAGAGGATAATGAAATAGAGTACAAGAAAGCCACAGTAGCATTGTGTGAAGGATTAGAATATTTAGGAATAAAGTTTTCCATATATGCTTTCAATACTGAATCTAGAATGGTTAAATGTTGGGTAATTAAACCCCCAACGGCAAGGTGGGGATCCATTTATGCTAGGAGACTAATGCAAGTAAAACCAATAGGAGGAACACCTTTGGCAGAAATCTACAAGATACTTCAGCCAAGCATTAGTGCGTTCAAACCAGATATTTTCGTAACACTTACAGACGGCGAACCCTCAGATATGGATGCTGTACGTTCTGTAGTCTTGTCATACAAAAGAAGTGGAGTAGAAATGATTGCAATCGGTTTGGGTTCGGATTTAGGGGATGCGATAGGGATTGGACATAATTTAAAATACCTTAACTATCAAAGAATTCTCACTTTATCAAAAAAAAGGTTGCAGGATTTACCAAAAAAAGTATTGGGACTTTTAACCACAGGTTGAGGCAATTCAATAATACCGCACCAAATTGGCATGATGAAATTAGAATGCTAAATCAGGGTTATCCTTTTCGAGTTTCTTCCAATCAGATAAGAAGGAGTCTAGGCCTTTATCTGTCAAGGGATGGCGGATCATCTTATCCAGAATTTCTGGTGGAAGGGTAACGACGTCTGCCCCCATTTTTGCCGCTTCGATCACATGTAATGGATGACGAACGCTAGCCACCAAAAGTTGAGTTGAGATATCATAGCTAGCAAAAATTTGAACAATTTCGCTTACCAAATTCAGACCTTCAGATCCAATGTCATCTAACCGACCAATAAACGGACTTACATATGTAGCTCCAGCTTTTGCAGCTAATAGCGCTTGATTTGCAGAAAAAATTAGTGTTACATTGGTTTTTATCCCCTTTCTGGTTAGTACATGCACAACTTTTAGACCCTCCATGGTCATAGGAATCTTTACGACTACGTTTTCTCCATATTTTGCTAATTTCAACGACTCTTGTAACATTTTATCAAAATCAATGGCAACTACCTCAAGACTAACTGGTCCTTTCATAATTTCTACGATTTTCTTCATGGTCTTAATTGGGTTGCCTTTTTCTTTTGAAAGCAATGTTGGGTTAGTAGTGATACCATCTACTACTCCTAATTCATTGTATTTTTCTATAGATGCAATATTAGCAGTATCTAGGAAGATTTTCATTTTTTTTCACTCTTTTTTAGGGCAGCCACATTTTTTACTATTTCCCCTGGAGATAAGCCATATTTATCCAAGAGTGAGTCGATCTCCTCGTCTCTTGCAGATTCACCATATTTATCCTTAATCCCTATTTTTCTTACAAAAGTGGGGCATATTTCAGAGGTAACTTCTGAAATTGCAGACCCCAGTCCACCTACTATATTGTGTTCTTCTACGGAAGCCAATGAGCCGGTTTCCTTCGTACATTTGTAAATCAATTCCGAGTCTATCGGTTTGATAGAGTACATGTCTATGACCCTACAAGAAATATTATGATCTTTTTTCAAGATTTCACTTGCCTTCAGTGATGCTGAGACCATAGTTCCACAGGAAAATAAACTAATATCGTTACCATCTTTTATTATTGTTCCTTTTCCAATTTCAAAATTTGATTCTTCAGAATATAATTCCTCAGTTGAAGGCCTAGCTAGCCTTACATAGAATGGACCTGGAATATCCACTATTTTTCCCAATAATTTTTTGACTGATATCGCATCGGCAGGAACCAAGACCCTCATATTTGGTAAAGATCTCATGATAGAGATATCCTCGATTTGTTGATGAGATGCTCCATCAGGTCCAACTGATAAACCTGCATGGGATACTACAATTTTTACGTCCAGATTCGGATAGCAAATTGCATTTCTAATCTGGTCCAAACACCTGCCGGGTATAAAAGCAGCATAAGTACTAGCAAAAGATATTTTACCAGCGATAGCAAGACCAGCCGCGATAGAAACTAGATTAGCTTCGGCTATACCAACGTTGAAGAGTCTATCAGGAAATTTTTCACCGAACTTTTTTGTCTTAAGTGAATCAGTAGTATCGCCCCCTACACATACTATGTTAGGATACTTTTTACCTAAATTTACAAGGCTATCCCCGTAAGCGGAACGCATATCAGAAAATTTAGTATCACTAGTAGTCAAATGGGTCAATTCATAGCTCACCATCATACATTATATCTTTTTTTTTAACGTCAAACATTTTTGCACCCTCGTCATTAGTTTTCAATTATCTCGATAAATTAAATTGTTCTATTATGTTCCTACGGCCTTTAATCCAATCTTCTTCAAGATTTAAAGACCGGCTTTCCTCGAGCAACCTCTTCTCAAGATAAGAATCAAGCAAGAACCTAGTTTCATTAATCCTCTTGTCAACATTGCTATGACCAAATATTGCATTTCCCATTACAAAAATCCTACAACCAGCATCAAAGCACTGAGTTATCGTCGATAGATCTATTCCACCATCAGCCTCAAAATAACCCTTAAATCCCCTCTCCCTCAGTAGAGGGATGACCTTTTTCATTTTAGGTAAAACCTCCGGAATGAATTTTTGACCAGCAAAGCCAGGATTTACAGACATTATTATGATAACATCAAGATTATCAAGATATGAGAAAATCCATTCCGGTAGATCGGTGTCGGGATTTACAGCTAGCCCAGGGCTAACACCATTTGATACCAATTTAGAATTGATCCTCTCAAATTCTTGTTCGTTACTACAAGCCTCTGCATGAACAGTTATAACATCACACCCGGCATCAATATACCGATCCAAGACTATGGAAGGCTTTTGGATCATCAGATGAGCGTCAAAAGGCAACCTAGTTTCATTACGCAATTTCTTTATTGTGTCAAAGAAGAATGTTGAGTTTGGAACAAACTTTCCGTCCATCACGTCCAGGTGTATCATATCTGCACCGTACTGCTCTGCTTTTGCTATTTTTTGTTTCAAGCTTTCCTCACTGATTCCATCAGCTCCTGCTATAATAGAAGGAGAAATCATATATTCACCTTCTAGTTCCCTTACTAACAACGGCAAGTGTTTTTTTGAAGGAGCTTTCCCATGCCACTGCGGATTGTTAGCCATATGTTTTATCCCGTTCCCCTTCACCGTATTTGCTATTATTATTTTGGGTTTGTCAGTAGGTCTTTTTAAGAGCTCTGGAATCAATTGCTCAATCTTATGACCATTAATTTCAACCACTTCCCAGTTAAAAGAAAGCCATTTTTCTTTGACAGGGTCGATTGGCATTATCTCCTCAGTAAATCCATCTTGCTGAATCTTATTTCTATCCAATATGGCAATAAGGTTATTAAGTTTAAATTTTGCAGCAGCCATTGATGCCTCCCATATCTGGCCTTCATTTGTCTCGCCATCACCCAGGAGGCAGTAAACCATGTTGTCTCGCTTGTCAAGCTTATTAGCTAGGCATATTCCAATTGATACAGAAAGACCTATACCTTCAGACCCCCCAGAATATTCAATTCCTGGGACACTGTGATGCTTTTGCATTTCGCTATATCTTACAGGATGGCCTTGTAGACGTGAATTCAATTTTCGTAGAGTTTTGATTTCTTCCTTAGGGAAAGATCCAGCAAGGGATAAAGTGGCATAGTAACCCGGTGCTGAATGAGCCTTTGAGTTGATGAAATAGTCTCGATTCGGATTAGAAGGATGTTTAATATCATTATTCATTATTTGAAAATAAAGACAACCCATAATCTCTGCAGCTGAAAAAGATGCACCAGGATGTCCAGACCCTGCTTCTGCAATACCAGTTAATGCTACAGTACGTAATTCTTTCAGTTTTTCCTTTAATCTTAAATATCTATTTATGTTGTACATATCATCATCAAACTCTTCATTTTTGGCATGCCCACCACTCCATTTCAAACATCTTTGTATAATAGATTTCAAATGTCAAATAGATAAAAGGTAGCTTCGTTCAGAAAACGATTTTACGACTTTGTTCCAATATTAGACAAAATCGATTCTACATCTTTCCTTGTTAGTCCTACTCCCTTCTTTGCATCTCTACGATCCCGTATTTTGTTTTTAGAGAAGGCAATTAAGGTCGGCACCGCGTTGATACCATATTTATCCCACAATGGGTTTTCATCCTCGTTAAGATTTACACTTCCAAAAAGGACTTCATCGTTTAAGTTTTTGATTGAATTTTCAAATATAGGGATGAAACTTTTACAATAATAACACCAATAAGCATAAAATAAAATTAAGGAATTTGTACCCCCCTGTGACAGAGTCAAGTTCGCTCTGATTCAGGTCTTTCATGCTATAATTTTCTAGATGCATAATAAAAAATATTTGTAAAAATAACCTAGGCTAGTTGCAGTCCTGATCGCGATTTATTGGCTGAAAGGTCGGTCGTGTGGTTGGATGGTTGGATGGTTGGATGGTTGGATGGTTGGATGGTTGGATGGTTGGATGGTTAGTTGGTTGACTGAATCATAGTCTCAGATTAGTTTTCTTATACAAGAAATTCTGTATTTGAAAATTATTTTTTGTACTAATAAAATGTGCCTACCTGCCTGAGTCAGTATTGTTAACTTGTGATTTTATTCTGGTAGCAATTAACTAAAGAAAGAGGTGGGAAATTGTCTGGGAATAGAGATCTTAGAAATCTAATATCTTTTATTTTGTTCCTTTTTTGTTCTTATCTTATTGTTTTACCGAAATCATCGTTATCTAATGCACCTTTGAATACCTTATCATAACAAGCTTCTGCATTGTCGACTGAGAATGATCCATTATGGTTTGCAGCTCTTGTAACACAATTAAAATACCTTGTTAAAGCGTTAGCTGGTTCAACGACCATTAATTGTGCCAAAATCAATACCGAGAAAACTAGGCATGATACTTTTAAAGCAGTTTTTAGATTTTGATTCATGATCATTCCAGATCATTCGCCTCCGAATTTGACATCTGCATCATTATCATTCCCATCATCATGTGGTGCACTTCCCAAAAGAATTTCATTATAGCAACTTTTTACCTCATGTTTGGTTGGTTCCTTTTCAAAGTACGAATCCTCCTCAACCCCTTTGCTTGAATCTATTTTATCATCAATGCAGTCATAAAATTGTGGTAATCCGCTATCTAAGGTTTGGTTTCCACTATTAATTTCTATCAAATCCACGGCCTGAGCGTACACCTTATTCGTATGCAGTGGGGTACCTGCGATACTTGAAACGGTAATCATTAGTGCTGAAAATACTAACGAATTTATCCAGAGATATTTCATCCTACAAAAAGTTCGAAATAAATTATTTAACCCATTCTACAAAATACTCCAAATGATTTCTCAAGAACAAAGTTTGTTCGGCAATTCAAATGGTAATCAAACCTTAACTTGAAGCCTCTAAAATACTATAAGGTAGCTCGATTTTATGTCAGGTTTATCCCAGTATCGATACAAAAAGAGTATTTACAGATTTCCAGGTAGGATCTAAGTAAACCGTATAAAACGGTCACAGGTTCAAAATTAGTAGTATTAGACTATAACTTACAAAACAATTGTTATCATTGTAAAAAATTTTCGATCAATGGACAGAACTTGTAGACGATAACTATTTTCCAACTAGCAAGTCCTTTAATACTTATTTTTGATGGATCAGCGCAGGCCTTGTATTTGATTAGTAGTCATAAATTGGCTCGGTGGGATTCATAGTGTCATCCCCCAAGGGCTCTGCTGATATAACATTTTAAGAGCATATATGTTTTGTAGTGATTTTGCAACAGACTATATCAATTTTTCAAAGAATCTTCTATTGAAGTAAAAGGTAAAAGTATAGAATATAAATATAATCGTGGATATAGTCTCATATTGATTTTTTTGTCCAAAATGAAGTATGTTTTGTTGATTATGATATTTTTTACAAGTTTAGTGATTATTCATTCCCCACAAGCGTTTGGCCAAAATCAAAGCATAGACCCACATTTAGGTTTGTTTGGCAATGGGAATAAATCATTGCTAAACGATATATTCAATAAGGTAAAAGATTCTGTGGTTCAAATAAGTACAGAATATCAACCTACAGATGCTTCAAATAGGTCTTACGATTCGACAGGTAATAGTCCATACGCAATGAAGTTTGGTTCTGGATTTGTTTATGACAAATCAGGTACTATCATAACGAATTATCATGTTGTTAGTTCCGCAACTAACATAATAGTTACTTTCAATGATGGTAACAGTTATACTGCTAAAGTGGTTGGCGTAGATCCGTATGGAGATATAGCTATACTGAAACTGGATAATCCAGTGGACGAAAAATTGATTCCAGTAACATTATCAAACTCTTCATCATTGAAAGTTGGCGATCCGGTTTTGGCAATTGGTAACCCATACGGGCTTGACAATACTTTAACATTTGGTATTGTTAGCCAAATCGGCAGATTGTTGCCAAACTCAGACTTGGGTTACTCAATTCCCAATGTAATCCAGACAGATGCCGCTATTAATCCAGGAAATTCAGGAGGCCCACTGATAGACCTTGATGGTAATGTGGTAGGCATCAACACTGCCATATTTTCAAATACAGGAGCTTATACAGGAGTAGGATTTGCAATTCCTTCCAACGATATCATTAGGATAATACCTCCTTTGATAAAAACAGGTACATACCAGCATCCTTGGTTAGGGATATCAGGATCAAAGTTATCACCCACTTTAGCTGAAATGTTCGGATTACCTCTTAATTACAAAGGTGTACTAATTGAGGATGTTGTGCAAAATGGACCAGCGGACAAAGCAGGTTTGAAGGGAATGCTAATTCAGGGAAACAGATTTGGAGAACAACAAATACTGGATAAGGATATTATAATTGCAATAGATAACAATCCTGTTTCAAGAATTGATGACATAATTTCCTATTTAGACATTAACAAAAAGGTTGGAGACAAAGTAGATTTGACCGTTAACCGTAACGGGCAAACAATAAACCTAGTTGCAAATTTGGAAGCAAGGCCGAATTTGCCTTTGCAAGAAATTCAATCACAATCGGAACCCAATTATGACGAACCTCAACCCTATACCCCGTTCCCAAATTTCAAGCTGCCACAGCTCCCAGAATTTAAGCTTCCAGAATTGCCTAATTTTAATATCCCTGGTCTATAAATTGGAAATAAATAACTACTTCCGCATGAGGTTATAGACAATCCCTTATTTGGAAACGACGTAATCAAATATTACTTTCTAAGAATAGATGTTCATTGAATGATGCCCAAATCCAATGGTAGTTTATTTAATTTTGGATTTAGATTTATAAACCTTCATTTTATTAATTTACAATGTATATATGTCTGTGCAGAAAATAGCTTCAACTCCTCTTGTCAAAATAAACAATGTAAGCTACAGAAATGGCTCAGAAGTTATTTTGGATAATGTGTCCTTTGAAATAGACAGAGGAGATTTCTTAGGTATTATTGGACCAAACGGCGCTGGCAAAACTACTCTTTTTAAATGTCTGCTAGGGCTAAACAAAGAGTATACTGGTAATATAAGATTATTTGATAAAGACATAAGAAATCACGCAAAAGAAATCTATAAAAAGATAGGATATATCCCTCAGTCAAATAGTTTTGATCCAAGGTTTCCTGCAACAGTAAAGGAAATAATACAATTAGGTTCTGTTGGCGGGAAAGCGTTTGATGAAAGAAAGGTTAAAGAATTGATAGAATTGACAGGCATAACAGCATATCTTGACAAAAGAATCGGCGATTTGTCTGGAGGACAGCAACAAAGGGTCATGATAACTAAAGCATTGATTCATGATCCAGAATTGCTGATTTTAGACGAACCGGATACAGCTATAGATGCGGCCGTATTGAAACTATTCTACAAACTCTTGACAAAACTAAACAAGGAAAGAAAAATAACCATAATTTGGTCTTCACATGATCTAGATGCTGTGAGTTTGCTTTCAAATAAGGTGGCTTGTCTTTATCGAAAGCTATTTTTTCATGGAATTTCTGAGGATTTTTTTAGCAATGAGAGCAATCTTAAGACATTCGCAGAATCATCCATGCACATCCACATTAAGAGCCATTCGCATTAATCATTTTGTTTGAAGCCGTTTTTCCTCGGCTAAGACATTTGGTGGACAAAAAACAAACCGACAAGAAATAACAATATCTGCATAATTGCCTATTCGAGCAAGCATTCTTTGAAACTATTCTTTGTCTTGCTCTTGAGAAATATAGAATTTTTTCAAATGAATATATGCAATAGCGAAAAAGAGATATGTGTCGTTAGTTTTTGCGAACAGGAATTATGAAAATAGCATCTTTATGAACAAATAAAATTATGTGAATTGATATATCTGGATTAGTTGAAGTAATCAAACAGTCAATAATCAGAATATTTGGAAAGCAATAGAATGAAAATCTAGGAGTCTTTTTGAATGATGTTTATGAAACAGAATTTGGTAGTCAAATTAAAGATGATAACCTCCTTCTCCTCCTTCTCCTTCTCCTCTGCTAGATTATGATGTCTAGAAACAAGATAAAAGACATAATAACAAATTTACATTTATGATATAAGGATTTACAATAGAATTGAAAGAGAATGAAGCCTATGAGAATAAACCTAGTAAGACTAGAAGCATCACATTTAGACTCGAAAGTTCGGTCATAGAAGAACTACAATTTGAAGCTGATTACAGGGAAACTTCTTTGAATGTCCTTATTAATCAGATACTACGGAGATACTCCAACTGGGAAAGATACGAGAATAAAATTGGAATGATCCCAATCCCAAAGATAATATTGTCAAGTGTGATGGACCAAGTTATCAGAACAGGTTCTGAAAATGGAATCGACGATATTTCAAAATTTAAGGAATCTTTGGTAAAAGAACTTTCACAGATAGCTTTTAATTTTTTAAAGGACTCTGTGCTCCTCATAAAGAAAAATTATAATCTATTTTCAGTTTTAGAGGTACTCGAACAGTATATGAAGGTAATAGGAATAAATTCAGATCACAGAATCGAAGAAGATGGAAAACACGTCTACGTTATACAGCATAAGTTAGGAGAAATGTGGTCTCTATTTATCAAGGAATTCCTTGTTCTCATATTTGAAAATTTGGGGAAAGTAAAAGTGGATATATCAAGTACGCCTAATACTACGGTTGCAAAGGTCTTTCTCAACTCCTGATACTTTATATAGAGAAATAACCTTATTTTGGAGATTTATTATAAAAACAAAGACAAAGATTTCAGATCGATAAAAATTTCTATATTGTGCGACCTGTGGACTCATGCTACTGTCAAATCTACATTCCATCTCTCACGGGTATTACATAATTTAGAAGATAGTTCAAAACAAAATAGGAGAGGGTCGATTGATATTATCATTTCGTGATCAGTACAAATCTTTTATCAAAGTTATAAGGAGTAGAAATTTCTTATGAGATTAGATATTTGAAGTAGTTGCTTTTTGGTTTTTATAGGATAAGATTTTAGAAAAATCATATTGGCTTGGAGGGCGGCGTACTACCTTATCAAAAAAGACAACTATCTGAAAATTTCCACCTTACTAATTTGTATATTTTCAGTTTTCGCAATAATATTGAACCTTGAAGGAAGCAATTGTATTACGCAAATCAATTCTTTACCCTTAATTAACAGTAGTTCTAACGAAGGGGGAGGAGTAAGCAACAATAGTAATTTCGCAAACCAAGGAGTAGAAATACAGCCGCAGGAGCAGGAGCAGGAGCAGGATTCAAATACACAGTCTCAAGAGGGGTTGATGCAGCAGTCCTATGACCTCAGAAAATATTGCTTTTTGGTGACAAATCTCTATGTATACTCCCTATTTGGCGTCGTAATAGGTTTCATAATACTCGTACTCTGGTACATGAGGTACAAGAAAATTTGGGCTGGGAAGAAAAACAAGCCCATCAATTAATTGATTTTTAATTTAGGAGTTACGGGCCATTTGCATAGATTTTTAAATAAATGGGAACTAATTTCACACAAAGATTGTCTCGCGCAGATTCTATTCTAAAATTGGTTAAAACCTCGTATGCTACCTCCCCAACGTTTAAACAGGCCACTTTTTTTGGAGTGCCACATAACTACAAGGATATAAAGACACTAGGAGACCTTTTAGAAATCAATTACAAATACCAACCAGTAAAGAATCAATTAAGACAAAATCTAATTGGTAAAATCAAGAATAATGAAAATCCGTTCGTTGGGATTATTGGGTTTGATGATACAGTTATCCCAGCCATAAAGCGAGCACTCCTGGCCGGACATGACATTTTGTTTGTAGGTCACATTGGTCAAGGAAAAACCAAACTTGCTGAATTAATTTCAGAGAATCTATTGTCACCTATCCCGATAGTGGAGGGAACTTTGACAAATGATATCCCAACCGAAATGCCTTATACTCATCTTGTCGATTTGTTAAACGGAAATTCAATTGACAAGATGCTTCCAGAATTTTATGTTTCAAAGGACTGTGAGAAAATAATCAAAAATAATGGTTTAGACACCAAGATAAAATGGCTAGACGGTAAACAGCGTTACAGATACATACTAGCAACCCCAGACATCTCTGTTAAAGACTTAGTAGGCCAGATTGATGTTGTTAAAATCATAAAAAAAGGTATCGAAGTTTTTGATATCGATTCTTATTCTCCTGGATATTTACTTCAAGCCAGATATGGGATATTATGTCTTGACGAGTTACCTGTTCTAGATCCCCGAAAACAAGTAACGTTACTTAGCGTATTACAGGAAGGAAGATTTACCACTGGCGCTTATCCTGTATTTTTCAAGCCGGATGTAAAAATCATTGCAACGGCAAATCCCATAGACTACACTCATTCTGGAAAGATAATAGAACCATTGGCCGATCGGCTAAAGAGCCATATTGAGACGCATTATCCCAATACGATTGATGATGAAACCCTAATTTTGGTACAGGAAATGGACATGCTAAATAGAGACCAAACTTTTTTGCCAATTTTCATGCTAAAAACAATAACTAGAATTTTCCAAAAAATTAGAAACCATCCCGATATCAATAGCGATAGAGGAGTTAGTGTCCGGTCAACCATTCACTCCCTTGAAGCTATAGTCGGTGAAGTAGAGAGGGCTCGTTCTCTGGTAAATAACGTTAAAACTATACCTAGATTCTCAGATCTACAATGTATATTCCAGTCATCAAAGTTTGAACTAGATGAAATAGAGGACACGACTGAAAATAAAACACTATTTCTAAGTAATATAATAAATGAAGTAATTCAAGAGACATGCCTACATTTTTTTAAGGAATTTTTCAAAGCCCAGGACCTAATATCCATTAAAAACGAGTTTAGGAACAAATCATTTATCGTGGTTCAAAATCAATACAAGCACACATCAGCTCAATCGGTAAGTACTGCAGAAGGAACAAATTTGGCAAAAGAATCAAGGACTGGTTCATACTTGTATACAGATCAATTAAGACACCTTCCAGTGATATCAAATACACTAAGAGGTGTAATTGCTAAGATAAGACAAGAACAAGACTACTTTGTTCAAAAGGCCCGTCAAAATGAAATTGACAAGAACCTTCAATATATACAGTTCGAAGGGGTATGGAAAGATAAGGAAGACAGTAACGAAGAACTTTTAGCAACATCATCTGAGCTGCTCTTTGAATATTTACGATTTAGTTCCCCACCAATACTGGACAAAAGGGAAGATACATTCGAAATTAGAGAATAAACGAATTGAAAGGGTTAGATGCCAAGATAAATAGTAACAGATATCGTTCTGATGATAATAACAACAATACTAAGGCTCCTCTTCGGAGGAGTGGAACCAAAGATCAATCTGGTCAAAAAAATGCAGCCGTGTATGAGAAAAGAACTACTTATTTTTCAAAGCCGATTACAAACTCTGGCGAGGGGTACGAGGAAGACGGGAGTAGAACTGAAGAAAATTTAGGAAATTCGAGGCAAAAGTCCCAACAAGAACAGAAGAATCGATTTCTGGACCAGGAAAAAATTCGAGCAAGAAACAACCTGTTAAGACAGTTTTTTCCAGATATATTAAAGGCGATAGGCAACAAAGCCATTAAAGACAATCCCCCCACTCTTAAAGAACTGGAATCATATCTTCAAGAATATTTTAATGAACTACAAAAGAGAAATATTGCTAATGAAAAATCAGATTTTCAAGACTACTTATCCAGGTCTAACAAACATACTTCATCGAACCAAGAACAAGATAACAAGGGACCCGGGAAGGCACGTTATCTAGATGGGCAGGATGAATCGTCAGGTTCGAATATTAGGCCTAGTCAAAAAAAATATAGTCTAAATTTTAATTTTACCGAGCATACATTTTCTGATAATAACATGCCGATTGTTACTGAATTAATTAAGAAAGGTTATCTAGTTGATTCAGACAAATGGTTAAACAAAAAAGGCTTTCTAAAAATAGGTCAACAGATACTTACAGAGATCATCAAGTCCTTGAAATCAGACAAAATAGGGATGCATGAAACAAAGTTTGCTGGGTATGGAAGCATGGTCCAGGAAACTTCTAAAAAGTATGAGTATGGAAATGAGATTTCCAACATCAATGTAAACTCGACAATAAGAAACTTTATAGAAAGATACTATGAGGATCATCACCAAAGCAATGACGACCTTCATAATAGAATCGAGTTTCCTTTGGACATCTCTTATGAAGATATAGAGATCTATGACACTCTGGAAGAAATTCAAGTTGCTACTGTTTATTGCATTGATTTGAGTTCAACAATGAAGTATTCATCAATGTACAATGATCTAAGCAGGATAGAAGCTTCAAAGCGTGCATTATGGAGCTTGTTTATATTAAACAAGAAATTTTTCCCTCTGGATTCTATCCATACGATTGGTTTCGGATCCATAGCGTCACGGATTAAACCGATGGATATTCCTTTTTTAAAAACATTTGAACCAAATGCAGATTTCCTACACTACACTAACTACCAAGCAGCATATAGATTTGCAAAAAGGATTCTGAAGAAGGACGGTGCCAAAAACAAAAGGATTGTAATGATAACAGACGGCCATCCAAGTGCATGTTTTATAGATACCAAAAACGAGAAAGACAAAATCATGAAACAAAGACCCTACTCACATTTTTTATATTCCTGATAAGGATCGAATAGGATCTCAGAATTCAGAGAATAATAGGATAAAATTTGATATTCATGAAAAGCAAACCGTCTACCTGTGCTATAGGTATAGGCAGATTGACCAGTACATAGGAGAGCAGACAATCAAAGAAGCAAAAAAACTAAAAAAAGATGGCATAGACCTTGATACGATAATGGTTAGTGAGGAAGATACTTTGCTAGACTTTGTCAACGAACTGGCCAGATCAGTAGACGGAAAATCAATATATATCAATCCCAAAGAAATTGACAGAGTTCTTATCAATGACTATTTTTCAAACAAAAAGAAGTTGATAAGAAAATAGTGTAATTGGAAATTGGTTGCTATAATAAAGGAGAAAAAAATAAGAGTTAATCTATTAGATGCTACTTCCTGCTAGGCACCTTTTGTTAAGTACCGCCGCCGCTACCGCCGCCACCTCTCAAGAGTTCTAACAATTTCAATATATCGAATGTTTCGTTACTTTGTGAATTAGGTGTCATAAAAGAATTCAAAGAGTCATTTCTAAAGTAACCATTGTTAAAGAAACCAAGACCGGTGTCATTTACTTCGTCGCCAATATTACCACTACTATTACTACTGTCACCAAAACTACCACCAAATAAGGCTTCAAAAGGGTTAAAGATTGTGGTATCGTTAGATGCAATGTTATTGTTACTTTCATTTAAAAACATTTGGTTTAAAAAAGAGGTATCAGATTCATTGGGTGGAAAAAAAGAAGAAAATGGTGAATTTGAAGGAGAAGGAGAAGGAGAAGGACAAGCAGCGCAAATGGACCCAATAACTCCCGAAAACCTGAGAGGTTAAAGTCACCATTTGGATTTTTGGAGGCATATTGACTAGGCCGGTAATTGAACTCTCATTATTTATTAGAGAATTACCCATGTTAAAGGATGGATGAGAAAAGGTTCCTCCGCGACAAAGATCTGATAAAAGTTGGATACCACAGATTGTTTGTAAATTAATCGCTGGGATTGATTTCATTATAGAAGAGATGTTTAGAATACTTCCAGAAGAGGAATTTAAGATATTTTCTAATATGGTTTTGGTAGAGTTATTTATATCTGACTTGTTAAACAACCCTGAAGAATTTTCTGTAATATTGCTCATATTCAAAGAAGATAAAATCCCTTGCAGCATAGGCAGTTTATCTTTAAGCCCTGCTAGTCCTGTTGAATTGGTCATCAGTTGTTTTAGAGAATCTGACAAACTATTTGAATCGATCTCAAAAGAATAAATCATTCTGTTTGTTATTGGTAGAGAATTCTGATAGTCAGAAGTATTTACCTCATAGCTTATCGAATAAAGCTTATTGTCACGTATAACACCGTATTCAACAGTATCAATTGTTTCATTACCAGAATAACTTCTTGTTACTAATTTATAAGCTGGATGACCTGCTAGTATTGAATCAGTTGAGGCTTCGACTATAGTAACATCTTGATCTTGTTCTTGAATAGCATTTGTACGGTCTTCCAAATAAGCACTTACATTATCAGGAGAATAGAAAATAGGTGGGTAAAAGGTTTGAACGTAAATATCAAACCATGAAATAAAAGTCTCTGGAGAAACTCCAGAATTATCAACATATGCAGGGAAAAAGATTATCTGTTGTACTGTGTCATTTGAATTGCTGTCATCAATCAAAAAGCTAGAAGGGTATTTTAGAGAAACACCAACCTCACTATTTTCATAGTTATTGAAAATTATGCTATTATTGCTGTCAGAAACTGAATTTGCCATTGTTGCTACGGATTCTTGTGCGAAAACCAAATTCGAGCTATTATTACCATTGAGCATATTTGTATTGACCATAGCGCCAAATAATGAAATCACAAATGTCAAAACAAAAAGAGAAGATGAAAAAACAATCACATTTTTACTCTTGTTCATCAAAGGGTATTGAATTAACACATATAAAATATTTTTCTGTACAAATCTAAAGTTAGAAATCATAACTATTTAAAATATGCAGACAAATAAGAAGAAGAAGAAGAATGAAAATTGGAATAGAGGAGGCTAAAAGTTAAGTATGTCAGATAAGAAAAATAATTTTAATACAGATATCACTGATGAAGATGAGCTAGATGAAATAAAAAAAATTGCAGATATGTTAAACCCGGATGAAAGAGTGTTGGTGGTTGCTAGACAATCAAGATTCAAACCCGGCGGATCTCAACTTTCACCCAATGTGGTTTATGCAACCGATAGAAGAATCATTTTAAGAGATCCAAGTATGCTTGGATTAAAACAAGATATAATTGATATTCCCTACAATGTTATTACAAACGCCAAAATAGAAAAAGGCCTGCTTTCGGCTTCAGTTATTTTTAATGCTCCAGGATTGTTTAACCCCAATATTCCAGGTAGGATGCCATGGATAAAGAGATTAGAAACTGATGAACATGGAGAAAATGGCGTTATCGATGCTATTGACAAGAAAAAGGCCGAAGATTTGATAGAAGTGATCCGTAACGGTATCACCCAAATAAGATCCCCATCTTACCCCTCAACTGGCGCTAATAATGTGGTTCAAATTCCGCAACACCAAGGTCATATATCACACGCTGATGAACTAAAGAAGCTTGCCGAATTGAAAGATAAGGGTGTAATCTCAGAAGAAGAGTTCAAAAGAATGAAGGAAAAGATTATCGGTAAGGAGTAGGTCTATGCAACGAAAGTGAGAAATAATCAAACTAGATGTAAAAAAATACATAAAGAACAATGATTTTTCTTACCTGAAATCGCTCAGAAAGAGAAAAGGATTTGAAAATTAAATCAGAATATTTTTTTTATTGACAAGAAATTTAAATCAATCCATAGGTAATACGCTAGCTAGGTTTGTGTTTTACCTTTGTACCAATGACCTTTTAAGGCACTTTTGGGTATAATACCTATAAGTTGCTTAAGAGAGACAAAGATTTGAAAGAGATTTTTGCTAATTTTTTAAGCAACAAGACCAGTTTGTTTTTGTTTTTATCCATAGTGGTAGCAAGTGTAGCCATTTATCCATTTGTCATACCTCACATTTACCACCCTTCCATGATTTACCATATTCTCATTCACATTATTAGTTTTGACGTGGCCCTTTTTCTAACTACGATTTCGTTTGTCTCCTACAAGAGGACAAAAAGTAAAAAAATACTCTTGACAGGCTTAAGTTTTGGATTCTTGTTGGTTGTAGAGTTTCTGTATTTGTTACAGTCAAGTAGGGTTTTGGGAACATTCTACATACCTTTAATAGAGGTTGAATTTCAACATGTATTGTTATTGTTGATGTTAGTACTGTTTGCTGCAGGTGTATTGAGGTTGGAAAGAAAATGATTCCGAATACTATTATTAATGAGAACGAAGTAGAGTCAAATGGAGATAACAGAAGTACAATACTTAGGATTATCAACTCCTTTCCTGGGATTAGATATAGAGACATTCTAAGAATTACAAATCTTAATAATGGCACCTTATCTCATCATTTATCAATTCTTGAAAAAAGGTCAATAATAAAAATCGGTCGAACAGAAAATAGCAACATTACTAGATACTTCCCAGCGTCGACACCATCGGATGAAACCCTTATACTAAATTACCTCAAAATAAAGACCACTAAAAGCATAATCTTGATGCTAATGGATACTGAAGACGACTTATCCTTTAATGAAATTGTAAAACATATCAACAAAGCACCCTCTACTACTTCATGGAATCTTAAAAGATTAGTTGATTCAGATGTTGTTGGAAGAAAAAGAGGTAAAGAGGTTTCATTATTTTATCTTCGTAATAAAGGATTGGTTAAGAAACTTGTTGGCCAAAATAACAAAACATTACTTGATAGAAGCATTGATAACTATATATCAATAATAGATGAGCTATAGAAACCGTATTTGGTTTAGCCCAGAAACCGGATTAAAACATTATTAGACAAGATACAAGAGAGTACTAGCCACAAATATTAACTATAACCCGTGGACCATATTAGTCAAAAGAAAACAGTAATATCTTTGCTTTACTTTGCTTTATACTTATCAATATGAACCACTCTGCCAATAGTCCAGATAAGTTTCCAGAAATCAAAGATAAATTAGAGTATCTTTTTGAGATGCAAAAGTGTTTAATAACTCAAGACTACAACAGTATAAAAAATAATAGTTCTGAAAAGAATTCTCCAGATACTACTCCGGAAAACAAAATGAAGAAATTATACGAGATGAAAGAACCTTTTTCAGGTTACAGAATATTCATGATTTCGTCTGCTTTAGTGCACGAAGCTATAGAACTTCAGAGAGAAACAAACTGGAAATGGTGGAAGAAGGATAAAACCGTAAATAATGAAAAACTCAAAGACGAAATTATAGACTTGTGGCATTTTCTAATACAGTTGTCAATTGAGGCAGGCTTTGAACCACAAACATTGATATCAAAATATATGGAAAAAAACAAAGAAAATACTGGAAGACAGCTAAGAGGTTACTAAGAGCAAGAGCCATCCACTCCATCCTATCCCATCCCCTTCCATTCTAATCAAGACCATTAATCCTTTTTAGGGATCATCAAATTTTATCCCAAAATTTCTATTTCATCGTATTGATCTTTAACTGCCAAAATACAAAGATCTTCTTCAAATATTAATAACCAATCACTTGTTTCTATAACAGGTAATTTTCTTACTAATGTCCTACCATCTCTTAAGGTTGTCCGGACATAAACATGAGTAGGCAGCTCTGTTTCCTTATTCTTTAGCCTTATAAGATCACTTTGTAGTTTGATACCTCTAGTTCCAGATTGGATGTTTAGTTTTCTAATATTACCGTCTCTGTCCTCTATTTTTGATGTTACATAACTTTGGCCAATATCAAAATCCAAACTAAAAGATAGTTTTATAACACACATATTACTTTGTGGAATTTCACTTTGCAAGAGTTTAGATTCTTCATCAAAATAGAGGGCATCTTTCAATAATTTATAATAAGAACATATTATTTAATAAAACTTTATACGAAATTGGTAAGATTTGAAGATTTCTTTATTTTACGGTAGTCAGATTCTAGAAAATATTCTTGATGATTTATCTTCGATTCTGCAAGGTCACTCATTTAGTTATATTTACCAATCTTAATATGACATGAGATGCAAATATAGATTGTATAGAGGGCATGCAATATTCCAATATACCTGGCCAAGATATCGTTATAAAGAATTTGACTTTTCAAGATATTCCCAAAATAATCGAATTACAAAAGGAGTCATTTCCATCTATGCTAGAAGAAGGCAGTGTTTGGGGAAAGAGGCATCTTCAAAGTCACGTGGAAATATTTCCAGAAGGTCAATTTTGCGTTGAATTTGAGAACAAAATTATAGGTTCATCAAGCAGTTTAATAATAAAGTTACCATCTGAATATGAAGTTCACACATTTAGCCAGGTGACAGGCAACAGCCTATTTACCACCCATGATCCCAAAGGTGATTCTCTATATGGTGCTGACATTTCTGTTCATCCTGATTATCGTCGATTAGGGATTGCAACTTTACTATACAAAGCAAGAAAGGAGCTGGTCATAAAACATAATTTAAGGCGAATTATAGCTGGTGGGAGGTTAATCAACTACTGTAATTATGCCGAGAAATTTTCCCCAGATGAATATGTTAAAAACGTTATAAGTGGACAAATTTCCGATCAGGTGTTGACCTTTCAATTGAGTAATGACTTTAAATTCGTAAAAATACTTCCAAATTATATCAAGGATTCAAGGTCTCTAAACTATGCAACATTTATTGAATGGATAAATCCATATTATAAAAAGTGACCCAAACCATCATAGATTGCCATGTGCACATTAATGGCTATGAGAGTTTAAAAAATTTACCACTCAAAGAAAGAATAGAATCGCTTTCAAAAACAATGCAGTCAAACAACGTAGACCAGGCTATAATTCTTTCATCTTATACAATCAATGAAGAAAGACCATCCACTGGAGAAATATTATCTGCCGTTGAAAAAAATGAAAAAATTAAAGTGGTGGCGGGATATTCAATCAGCAATCATGATGAAAACAGTATTAAAGAATATGAAGAGTATCTTAAGAATGGTAAAATAAAAGGTTTGAAAATTTATCCAGGATACGAGCATTACTATCCATATGATCCAAAATATCAGAAAGTTATTGATTTATGTATAGAGTATGATGTCCCTCTTATGATACATACTGGAGATACCTATACGCCCAAGGGGAAGGTCAGATTTGCTCATCCGATAAATGTTGACGATGTTGCAGTTGATAACCCTGAGCTAAAGATAATTATTTGTCACTTGGGAAATCCATGGTTCTTAGATTGCCAGGAGATAATTTATAAAAACAAAAATGTTTATGCAGATATATCAGGGTTGGTTTTAGGGGATTTTACGGAATTCTATGAAAAGTATCTAGTGGGCAAGATTACAGACTTTCTCAACTATGCTGGTGAACCAAAGTATCTGCTATACGGGACTGATTGGCCCATTTCAAGTATGAAATCTTATTTGAATTTTGTATCAAAGTTAGACCTTAATCAGCAAGAACGGGATTTGATCATGTTTAAAAATTCACAAAGATTGTTTAAGCTGTGATCTAAGAAGCTAACCATTGGGTAACGTGTTACCTTGAGAAATCGCACAATCGTTGATTAGTTGTTTTAAATAACCAAGATACATAGTTAAGAGATATTCCGATTTCTTAATCTTGTTGTCGAGTTTTTCCATCCGTTAAATCTATGTGAGTCCATAGTTGAAATTTCATGATAGAGATATCAATCAAAATTCTGTTGATTTAATCTTTTTTTTATAATTATTTCGCTATCATCTTGTCGGATTTTTTTGATATATAGTAAGAAAACTTTCCAGATTCTAGAAAAAATGTAGGAGCGTTGTTATTTTGCGATTAAATAATGACTATTTGTGGTTTAGTAACAGTCACAGTATTCAAGATCCTCAATATGTGTTAAATGCTACCACTGCTGCTGTTTGTTTGAGTCTCTATAGCAGTGCCATTTATTAAATTCTTGATGGATTGACCGACGCTTTCGCTTGAGCCAGTTGAACCTGTGCTACCTGTTGTTCCTGAACCTGTGCTACCTGTTGTTCCTGAACCTGTGCTACCTGTTGTTCCTGAACCAGCGGTTTCTGTTTGACTACCGCTTTCGCTTGAGCCTGTTGAACCTGTGCTACCTGTTGTTCCTGAACCAGCGGTTTCTGTTTGACTACCGCTTTCGCTTGAGCCTGTTGAACCTGTGCTACCTGTTGTTCCTGAACC
>JARFXS010000115.1 GCA_029194465.1 Candidatus Nitrosocosmicus sp. | reverse complement strand
CTTTCAAACCTGCTTTGTCTTTTTGGGTCCATTTTGAAATGAACATCTCAATTTAAAGACCTTTGTAATTTAGAGGTAGTCCAAACATTTCATTTTAAAGTGCGAGATAACTTTGATCCTGATATCCTAACCAAGATGCTGATATGTGCCTGTTTTTATTAAAGAGGGCTGTATTTTAATGATATCATTAGAAGTCAATCGCAAATCAAATTCTACGTTACTTTGATTTGAACCAAAGCGGCGGTATTCATTCCAATGACCTTTCCCTCCAAATCAAACAAAGGGCTTCCACCACTTCCCGGAGGACTGAGGTTGGGATGAATTTGAATTGTATTGGGGATCGAATATCCCCAAATCAGAATTGGGTAGGGCTCTATTTATTTGACTGATTATACCTGATGTCAGTGAATTGTCAAGTCCATAGGGTTGCCTATTGCATAAACTGAATTTCCGACATTAATATTAGAAGAATTAGAAAAAGTAACTGGATATAATTGTTCATTGGAAAATTGTTCGGTTCCAGAATAGATATATCTCGAAGGGATCTACTCCTACTACAAAAACATTATAACTATTACCATTGTTAAAGGTAACCATGATATTGTTGGCGGAACTAACTATATGATACGCAGTAATTATTATGCCTGACTTATCATAAACAAATCCAGAGCCAAACTTCATTGCATTTGTATTATTACCTGATAAATAGTAAGGTCTATCTGAGGGATCTGTAAGTTGATATTCTGTAATTATCTGAACAACTGAGTCTTTTGTCTTATTGTAAAGGTCATTTAACGATTTACTGTTGTTGTCAATTAACCTTACAGTGCCAATCTCATCAGTTTGGGCATTTACTCCAATAAACTCACCTATGAAAATTAAAGCGTTTAAACCTATCAAAAGAACAGAAATAATATAGATAAAAGAATTCAACATACTATTTAAGCGAGTAGTTGCTGTATCTATTAAATTTTATGTATATTACAATTATTCTTGGGTAGGCTATGTCGATTAATAGTAATGCTTTTGAAACATACGTGGTTGACCTATTATTAACTTTAACAACGTAAATCATTCATGGTAAAGTAGGATGAAATGAACAAGAATCTACCAGACCACAAAACAATAATTGATTCATCCTTAATAACATGATAGCTTCCCAGGAATCAATAACTAGTTGAGTCGGCAAGTTTTACGAATTAACAGAAAATACTTGGTTGGTTCCTGATTGATCTTTGAGCGCAATTCCGTTGTCAAACTATTTTAGGAATTGTTTTTATTTCCGAATAGAAGGGATTATGTGTAATAAAAACCTCGAAAGTCACATCGGAGCTGATGACTCGAGTCTAAAACATATCTTGAAATAATTTTCCTTAAATTAACATTCAATAGATTAAATGTAATTCGTTAAATTTTTCATATTGTTATTAGTTCATACTATTGTATGATTCCGATTATCTGGTAGCTGCGGGAAAAGGCGTTAATCATGCGTTAGTATCAAAATAATACAGAGTTAGTTTCGTTCTATTTGAGAATAATGGTCTAAAGATAGAGTTTGTTGTATAAGTTCTAATTCTAATTGCTTGAAATTGATATTTGTTATTTCCAATGTATCTTTAAGCTTGCTTAGTAACAAAACCTTGTATTCTAGAACATTTAGATTTTTTAGATTGTTAGGAACGAGAAATGAATAATTTCCTTTAGTTTGTTCATCTGAGCCAGTAGGTTCATACCAATGAACCTCTTCGCCTTTATCATTGCCTAGTAATATTCCTAATTTTCCCGTCTTAACGTCCTTTTTATATTCCCCTGGATCTTTTTTTAACCTCTGGGTAAATTTTAATTCAGTTTCTGTACTGATCGAGGATTTACTGATAACGTTATCTAATTCTGATATTGCTTCTTTTAATAATCTTGGAACACTCGTTAATCTGCTATTAGGTCTTTTGATGATTTCTTCAATTATTTTAAAGAACCATTTTCTTACCCATTTAGGATTAGAATTTGCTAAGCCATCCAGCCCCTTTATTATTGGTGACTGGTCGTCTTTACCTGTCCATCCTACAAAACGATTTTTTTTCCCATAAAAAATTGATGTCTTGAATTCATTTTTCAATTCCACGGTAATACCTAATTCATCTTTGCATTTGGAGATGAATTGTGCTATTTTCTCATCACTTGAACATGAGTTTCCTCCATCTGTTCCATTAACTTTTACAAAAATAGAGTCTGTAAATCCAAATACTATATCAAAATCAAACGGTTCTGTTTGGGCTATTTCTTCCATCCTTTTATGAATTCTTCTTCCCTCTCCAGTTATGCATTCGGCCACCTGATAATTTGAGAACTCAAAATATTTGTTTCCAAATAATCCAAAGCCCGCATTAGCAAATAATTTAGCTGCTATTTGATATGTATTATATTCTTCTATCAAGAACTCATTGGGATTTGTCTTTGATGATTCTTCATCCAAAAGTTTGAGATATTTGTCTCGATCTGATAATACTTGTTTTAAGATAGTGGGAAAAAGCCCTTTTCTTTTTTTACAAGTCCAATACCTAGTGACTTTTCTAGCTACTTTGTTTTCCTGTAAACTTTGATTTATTACATCAATTGTTTCCTTACCTAAGAGAGCTTTAGGGTCGTACTTGCAGCATTCGCAATTTAGAGTATCAAAAGATAGATTATTATTCTTTACAATAGTTGGATACATCCCTTTTACATCCAGTTCACATATAGGGTTGTCAATAAAGAAACCCTTTTTGGGAATAGTATGATGGCCTCCGGCTATACTTTCTTTTTCTAACTTATAATCAGGAGTAGAATCAATGGTTCCTTCACCCCTTTGCAGCATATTCTTGTACTTTTGTTCATACCATTTAGCTACATTTGTATGACATACTATGAAATAATCTAATTCAGAATAAGCAGAAAAAGATTTCATCAATCTCAATACCAGACAGTTATTGTATTGCGCTAGCATCATTACTAGTTCGGCATCTTTATTTACGTACTCTTTCTGGTGAGTAATGGATGTTTCAGGAATATTTATATTTCCAGCGCTCATATTTTCATATTTTGATGTTTGTAACAGTGCAGAGCTTACCGCATTCAGACCTGTAGTTCTGTACTTTCCTTCGAATACATTTTCTTTTATGATCGGCTTTTCAAATACCTTGATTAGATCAATATGTTTATTTTGATTAAATGATCCCTTTCTTAAGGTAACATATGCTTTATTAGGACTAATTTCAAACGGTGAATCCAGATTATGATATAGACATCGATGATGTAAAATAAAAAAGTCTGAATCTTTACCTCTTATCCTGTTACCTGTAATATCATCATAAACTGCTATACCAGTAGTATACCATCCAAATGTAAGTGGAAACTGGTCAAAGTAAAATAAAATATCCTTTATAAGATCTCTTTCAGCATAGGGATTTTTCTCTATAGGTTTTTCTTTATCCAAAAATAAGTAATTAGATAAATGTAAAACTATCCTTTCTACCCAGTTGGTGCAGAAAGCCGCTGCATAAATCTGTGTTTTCTGATGCTCATATTTTCCGGTGTAAGGAACCCATTCGAGGTCTAAACTAGCAGAATTTAGAACTTCATCCCTATAGCTTTGTATTTTTCTCGATGTATCATGCAATAAATTTTGAATTTGTTCATCTTCCATAAGATCATCAACAACCTGTCTATGTTATGGAGGGGAGACCGGGTGCTTTAGGGTCAGTGTATATATCAGTTTTGTTATCAGAATAACATTTATTCATCCGAAAACTGATGCCTTCGGTAATATCTTCCTCATTAGTAAAAATCTCAGCTTTTGTAGAATGTCTTAATTTGATTTGAGGAGTGGCGTAGGTAGAGGATTGTGATAGAGGTTCTGTTATTTTCTTTGGTTGAGATAAGCCAGGACTTTCAATTTCTATGGTTACCTCATTGTTGTTTTTTGAAGCCCATTCATTTCTTTCAATAGAATTATGTGATGTATGTGATGTATATGATGAAGGTGAATTTTTATTTATGTTTGAATCATTTACGTTTATTAATAATCTGTTATTGGGTTTGTCAATGTCATGTTGATTGATTCTCTCTTTGACTGTGGGTATTCCTTCATAGGACTCTAGCCTTCCATTTAGGTTAGTGGCGATAGAAGTATAGTGGTCATTAATATTTTGATCATAACACAAAATTGATGTGTTAGGATTATTATCATCTTTGTTATAATCTGTTAATGTTTCGATTGCCCGACCGTCTTTGTCAATTTTTTCTATTGTCTTTTTACCCTCATCATATACATCACATACATCACATTGGCTTGAATCAAAATATTCTTGGATACTCTCTGTGGCTTCATTTCCATAGAGGTCTTCATCCACCTTCGCACCAACCTTTCCATCACCTTTCCATCTAAGCTCTATTGGTTTTTCATTGACGATCTGTATGCAGTCATCTTTTCTTAACAGATCCATTACTACTTTAAGATGATGACTATTGCATAGTTTCAGCTTCTTTACTTTATTATTATTATTGATATTGCTATTGTCATTTAGCGAATCAGCATTTTTTATTAAGTAATGTCTAATGTTTCCATTACTTTCGCAGGTCTTTTCCGCTGCATCAGTTAAAGAAATTGGGATTCCATTGTTGAGTTTGACTATCTTTCTAATCTCCTGGTAAGCTATGTCTCTAGGATTATCTGCTAACTTTACTGCTTGGTTAAAGTCGTCTAGACCTTCGTTGTAAAATGTTATTGCTTCCTCTGCATCATCTACATCTGCTATCGACTTGAGCTTTAGTTTGGCAATCGATATTGTTATTCTCATAAGAGAATCCAATCTTCGTGGTAGGCCAGAAATTCCAACTTTTCCCATCTCTATATAAAATTCGTTAATCTTTTTTTGTGCCTCTTGATGTATTTCTGGTTTTAATCTTTTGCAATAATATAGATACTTTTGAAGAAAATCCTCATTTCCTTCATATTTTCCATCTTTGAAATCTTGGGCAATGATATTCTTTCTTTCAGCATAGCTTCGAAGATAACTCTCTTGATTATTTTCTTTGAATATGAATATCAAATCAAATCGCTGAATTATTTGTGATAGAATGGGAAATTCATTGAGACTTACTACTGTACTATTTTGCCATCTGCTGTTAATCGGATTTGCAGAGGCGATTATAGATGGATGTGCTTCAATGGTGGTTGAGAATCCGTATTTTGCCATTGGAAACCCATTTTCTTCCATGCAGTCTAACAGGTGTTTTTGTTGCTCCATTGGAAA
>JARFXS010000015.1 GCA_029194465.1 Candidatus Nitrosocosmicus sp. | reverse complement strand
TATAACTTTAACATATTTATGAATTATGATAAATAGTTAGTTCAAGTTCCAAAAGTAGATTCTTTTTATGTTAATCATTTTGATATATTAATGCGAAAATAAAGACTACCAGCAGATAATTAATTAAAGAGGTATACGTAGGGGTGCATCATTTTTCAAAATATCCTAATTTTCTTTATGTTTTAAGAAGGAATCTGCTCTAAATCATGGCAATAATAAACCTCAATTATTAATACAATAGTTAATACAAAGTATATGGTTACCTTTAATGATAGTTAGAGTTTATTTTTATAAAGAAACAAATCCTGAAATCATGCTTGGCTCAAGTAAATTAAGTCGGCAAGCACTCTCTACGATTTATGAGTTGGTATGGGAAGTAGAGTTTAAGAATATTCTTAACCCAGGGAGAGTTTGGATAAAGTTCGTCGAAGAAGTAAATCCTTTTGGGATTTCCTTAAAATGTAATCGACATCATTCCAAGATAACTATGGGTGACATCATACAGATTTCTGAAGATTTTTATATTGTTTCTTCTGTTGGTGTGAAAAAAATTACTATGATTTATTAGTTCTGATCTAATATTTTTTTAATAATAATTCCACCAAAACCCTTGTCACAGAAAATGAATTGTGCGCAAGTGATTCATATTACTTTATCTTTTGCACTTTTTTTTCATTCTGGATTCTCAATCGCCTAAAATCAGTTGAGTATAAAATATTTAGTTGATAATGCATATCTATACATTGAAGATTTTGGGGAAGGGGGAGGGGAAGATAGAAGTAGAGTAAGAATGATATCTATATTGATCACAATCTGCTCTAACCCCCACAGATCCAAAATTAGAAATATTCTCAAGTAGCACTTTACATAGTATGCTTACTTCGATAAGAAAAATAATTGAATATCCTGCCTTTGATAATTTCATAACTTTAATAATATTGTTGCAAGCCGCAGTTTTAGTATTAGAAACAATTCCGGCTTTTAATGACTATTTTCTAATATTTGAAATTATTAGTTCCATGGTGTTGGTTGTTTATATAGTCGAAGCTGCCTTGAAGATTGCTGCCTCCTACCCTCACTTTTCAACTTATTTCAAGAATGGTTGGAATATAATGGATTTTTCAATAATTGTAGTCTCTTTGCTGCCACTTAGCGAAGGATACACGACTGTCGCTCGTTTAGTTAGACTCTTGCGGGTAACAAGGCTAACTCACAGATCTAAAGAAATGTCTGTTGTAGTTATGACAATTATTAAATCGATCCCTAGTATGTTAAATATCTTTTTACTCTTGTCTCTGCTCTTTTTCATGTATAGTATCGCGGGATATTACTTATTTAGCGACATAGATCCAATTCATTGGGGATCCCTTTCTAAATCACTGTTAACATTATTCCAAATATTAACTCTTGAAGGGTGGATAGAGGTCATGTCTGCAGTCACTCATGTCAATCCCTTATACGGGATTTACTTTATTAGTTTCATAGTGATAGGAACGTTCATAGTTATTAATATTTTTGTGGCGGTAATCGTAAGAAAGTCTGAGGAAGCATATAAGAATTTGGAAATCGAACTAGCTAATCCGGTCTCCCAAAAGGAAATATTATTTGAAATAAAGGAAATAAGGAAGAAAATTGAAGATTTAGAATCTAAACTCTCAACTTAGTTGTTGTGTGAGAATATGATGTATTGGTATTGTCAACACAACAGGATAATATCAGTACTTGAGATTTAAATGGGCTCAAAATTTCATTCTTATCGTGAATCTCCTATTTTTACTTCTGTTCTAAATCAGGGTAAATCGAGAATATATCATAGTGATCAAACAATAGTTGGTATTTTCTTGGAATATGATGATAAGTAGACAATATTTTGGAAAAATTTTTTTACAATATTTTATATTAAAGTAAGATCTGGCATATGATAGTCTATCTAGGTTTGATTATCTTGTAAGATGTTTTGATTAAAGTTGATATTGTAAGGGTAAAAAAAGGGGAGGTTTATTGTTGACCTAAGGCTAAGTTACCTTCGTTGTTCTGGAACAGGAAGCCTAAGTTGTTGCATGATGCTAAGGTAAATTCACCAGAGACACATTGTGCATTTTGCTCGTTTTCTTGGTCTTGTTCAATTGCTTGTTCTGCGTCATTAGATTTTTTGTGTTTTCCACCTGCGTATGCCATGTTGTCGCCAAATGCTACTACTGAACCAATTAGGGCAGCTGCGACGATAAACATGTGCGAAAAGTCAACATATAGTTTTTTTTTATGTTACTCATTATTATCTAAATCTATAACTGAATTTTGATATATCATGGTTGTGATACTCATTTCTGTATTATTTTCATGAATATATTTGCTCATAGTTTGTAATGAAAATTGATTTCGAAATTATTTGATATATTGTTACTATTGTAGATAATTATGTATGATGATACTGTACTAAAATAGAAATTATTGTCTTAGCTAGCTTGTGAATTAAATCTTCAACTGCGAGACAAACTTAAGGATTAGATTAGACATAGCGACTTGGCAATCTTTTTGTTTTTCTACCTGATAACTTTAAGATTATTCGAGTCATTTCACTTGAAATGAATTTCAAGTTTTTAAATGATAACTCTAATATTGTTATTGAAGAAACTTGACAGAAATGAATCCACAAGAAGTCATGAACTTCTTAAATCTTGGCACAATGACCGCTAAAGTTTCAACAGCATCTTTAGATGGTATTCCTCATGTAGCTCCAGTTTGGTTTGTTGTTGATCATGATCCTCGTAGTAGCGGTAATAAGGATTTTACAGTAATATTTACAACTTTTCATAATTCAGTAAAAGCGAGACATTTGATAGCTAATCCTAAAATATGTTTAAGTGTGGATGATCAAAAACCCCCATTTTCTTTCATAATACTAAATGGAATCGCCGAAATAGATCAACAACCTAATATGACGAACTTTTACGTCTAACCAGCCGCATAGCTGAACGATACATGGGAAAGGAGAATGCTGAAAAATACGGCAAGAGAAACGCCGTCAAAGGAGAATGTATCATAAAAATAAAACCAAGCAAACTTATTGCTCAAAAAAATGTTTCCGAATAGAAATGCATTATTGTTTTTCCTGTTTCGTCAATTCTAATAATTACCCTTGATTTACATTATTCTCAGAAATTTATCTCAAAATCCATGTTTGATAAACTAGAAAGAATATCTAATTTCAATGCAAGAACCAAAAGCATCTGAGCTATGAGACCCAAGTATACTATACTTTCTTGTAGATATTTTCGAATTTCATAAATGAGTACAACTATTTAAATCATGATACACTAAAATCATTAATGAAATATATATCATTATTGCTACTTTCTGTATTGTTTATACCAATAGTTCAGGTGGCACATGCACAAAATATCGTAGAAGAAATTGGCCAAGCCTTTAATAATTTGACCTCTGGAATGATGGGTGGCAACGAAACATCCAGTAATGCTTCAAGTTCAGGTTCAGCCAACGAAACATCCAGTAATGCTTCAAGCACAGGTTCAGCCAACGAAACAGCACAAGATGTTGGATCCATTCAAGAATTACAGAATTTAACATCTGGAAATCAAGAAGCCTTGACTAATAATACATCCTTATCAGGCGGTAATACCTCACTAGGACAAGGAATGGAACAGGAACAATATGTAGAGCCTGAAAATCAAAGCAATGCATTATCAGCAGCAAACAACACACAGTGAGAGATTTCAATCCTCTCCAATAAATTGGAACGAACTATTTTCTTAGTCTCGATTTTTCATTTATTAGGGATATTCAAGCATACCATAGCTAAACATATTACTAATTATTAGAAAATATTGTAATACCAGTTATTCTCGAGAATTATTAATTGGTCCTAATGTGATCTTATGATTCAATATTATTTTCTACCTAGATTTCTAAATTCATCACAAATAGGTTTTCTAACAATGACATCTGATTTGAGTTAGCCGTAATCTATGGCCTCTTAAAAGTCACTTAATTATTCTTACCTGTATAATTCAAGAAAATTTGGTTAATAATACCGGTTAAGTCAACATCCCATTGATATCATTAACATTCTTTTTTTGTGATGATATTCTACACAAGAACGTTAATATATATTACTAACAGTCATTGAAAAGATGCGATTATTATTCCAATCATTTATATAAATATTGTTGACCTAGAAATGATGATGGAATCATTTATGAAAATAGTTGTTCCAGTTATCATGTCCCTAAGCTTGATGATGATTTTAAGTACAACAAGCGATAGCGGTTATGGTCAACCGGTAGCAAATACCACTATTGCCACTACTACTATTGCTAATACCACTGCCCCTGACACTAGTAACCAAACTAACCAAAATGTAAGTCAACCTGTCCAGGCAAACATTAGCCAAGCAGAACCACTAACACAATCACAGACGAATCAGACTAATTCTACATCCGGTTCTTCAGATTTACTAATGAAAGAAAGATTATTAAATTATACAAATGACGCTATTTTGGCATTAAATGACGACAATGAAACTGCCATTCAGCAAAACCTGGTTCAAATTCAAAATACATTGATTAAGGCGATTGGTAAACCAGTGGTAATTGTTCCAGCTCCTGCACTCGATCTAGATTCTGATTAGAAATTCGTTCAATTTTTCTATTTTTGAATTTGGATTATTTGAGAATGTTAACAACCAATTAATCTACCAAGCAACAAATCAGCACATATGTAAAGTTTTGTAATTCTGGAAAGATTAATTTATCCGAGATGTGATTTATCTATATAGTTGCTGACCGAATCCACCGAAGATAATAAACATTCTATTATATTGGTAAGAGGATGATATTGATGTCTCTAATATTTTAGCAGGTCATTTCAATTTGGCCAAGTTTAAGGTATACAAGACAGCCAGTGCTATAGAGTGTCTAGATAAGCTGAAAGAATTGAATAATAAGGTGGATATAATACTAATAAACGGCACGTGCTGCCGATAGAGTCCTATGTTAATTGTAAATATGCGAAAATTGAATCTAGATGTCAAGATCTTGCCTTGCTGAAAACGAAAACAGTAAGACCAGGTCTTAGATTACGGTGCAGATGAATTTGCGGTAAAACCCATTAGTCAACTACTGTCGTAGAAAAGATAAGCATGTTATTGATGAAGAAGCCTGTCGAATCATAAAATGAAATAAACAAATGCTTAATTAATACCCTCAAACCTCATATTACCTTTCATAATTATTCATATCTAGGGTGTATTCAAAAATTGAAAGACATATCTTCAGATCCGAATAGATACCTGAATATCTTTAGAATTACCTCTAAATACATCTTTTTTGTGAACCTTATTCATCATTTTCTAAATCGCTTAGAATCAATCATGATTCCTTCCTCAAATTATTATCGGATCTTAAGGAAGAAAAAATTGAAATCAAAATTTTAACAAAAGTCACTCTGTCTAATGTACACGAGATAAAAGAACTGTTATCGTTTGCAGAAATACGGCATGTTGACAATTTGAATTTAAAGTTTATAGTCAATGAGTCAGCCTGCGTGTTTCTTCACAAATCAAATAATGGCAATGACTTGATAAGTGACGACTTGAATTCTGTTATTAATAAAAATAACGGAATAATAGAACAATACAAGTTAGTATTTGAGCAGTTATGGTATTTTGGGATCGATGCAACAAAGGAAATACAACGTCTGGAAACTGAAATTGATCTGGCCGTTGCTATGCGTGAAGTTGACAAGAAGGGCATAAAACAATTTGTTGAAAAAATAATAAACGCATCAAAATATGAAGTCTTGTTCTATACCTACCTTGTGGGGGAGCAATACTTTTATGTCAAAAGATCTTTTTGAGCTCTTAAAAAATGTGGTTTCAAAAAATAAGATAAAAGTCAAATTCATCATTCCCCCTCTTTCAGTACTACAGTCAAATAATTTAGAACATATAATTTTAGATTTAGGCGCAATGGAACAACAAGAAGGGTCGAACTTTTTGTTTAGGCCTTTACCAAGAGGCGATGATATTGATCTTGAATCATTGATCCTAATCGTAGATAAATATCATCTGCTAATTGTAAATCCTCACCTTACTGATGAACATCCACCAAACGATGTTATTCATAAAGACGATTATTCTTATTTTTATACTACTCAATTAGACTCTATCAATAAATACAAATTGTTGTTTGATGTACAATGGGGTAGAGCAGAATTAGCAGAGAGACTTTATATTCAAGACATAATGCAAAGGAATTTGATCGATACTATAGCTCATGAGTTACGAACTCCTACACAAGCAATCTTGGGATATTCGGAGATGGCCACGATAGATGTTGATAACAATGAAGAGGCAGGTCAATACTACAAACATTATTTTGATTCTATTATACGAAACGCTAATAGGTTAAACTCCATCGTAATGAACATACTAAATGTTGCTAAAATAGACAATACCACCTTCAATCTAAATAAAGAGGAATGCAACATTTATGATATAGTTTCTGAAGCAGTAGACGATTATGGGTATGTTATTAAAACAGATGATAATCTTAAAAATAAGAATATTCAAAATTCAAGATATCTGAAAGTTCTGAGAAATCGGTTAAGGCCAATGTAGACAGAATTCGAATTTATGAAGTGCTGACAAATCTGTTTAATAATTCGGTGGAATTCATTCAATCAATTGGCACGATTACAGTACAAATTACTATAGTGGATAGATATTATCTAGACGAAATAAACCAAATTAAAAGTCATGACTACAAAAATTTAGAAAAGCATGATGACAACCACGAAAATGACAAATTCATTCTGGTCCAAATAAAGGATGATGGAAAAGGAATAGATAAATATGTTCTTTCAAAACTATTTAACAAATTTGTATCTACAGTTGATAATCACATAGGTTTAGGATTGTATGTTTCAAAATATATTATAGAGTCTCATAGTGGTCTAATTTGGGCCCAGAATAATACTGATGCACAAGGATCTACTGTTTCATTTATACTTCCTCTAATATGAGTTTGTATTCAAAGTAGGGAAGCATATTCACGATTAGTATCATTGTATTTGAACCATCCGTTTAGAAATTTTGATATCGTACATTTGTCTTATTCATGAAAGATCTCGAAAGAGTAAACAGGAATGTTGATGGTCTTGTGGAATCTTGAATTTATCATTATATTTTCTAACTTAAATATGCTGTTATTGTTAAACTTTTTAACACATGAATAATGATATCTTGTATTCAATTAACTATCATGAAATGACCAAGCATTCTGAATTTAGTGTCATGAATTCAAATTACTATCTAGATTGGAGTAATCGACCCAAACCCTTTAAAGTATATAAAGATCTATCCTCTTTTCCTCTTCCAAAAGATTTTCCTCATCCCACATTGAATGCTATCCCAGCAGTTAGTAATTTATCAAGAGACAATGAGTCATTTGATAACAACATCCAAATTCCTTCTTCATTATCCTTCTCAAAGGATGATTCTAAAATTATTACATTATCTGATTTATCATCCCTGTTGTTTTATTCCTGTGGCATAACACGCGTGATGCGTTTTAATTCTGTTGATTATTATATGCGTGCTGCTTCTGCAACAGGAGCTCTTTATCCAATAGAAGTCTATGTGGTTACTAAAGGTCTAGGTTCTGAGTTGGACGCAGGAATATATCATTTTAATCCAGGTGAATTTAGTCTTACTGTTATTCATAAAGGTGACCATAGAAACTTTCTAGGAACTATTGCTGGTAACAATACCGATATTACAACATCTCCTGTTTCCTTAATATTTACATCTTATTCATGGAGAAATGCTTGGAAGTATCAATCACGCTCGTATAGGCATTGGTTTTGGGACGCTGGGGTTATAGTTTCTAACCTACTGGCCGTTGCGGGTTCCATGCATCTTTATCCTAGATTAATCATGGGGTTTATGGACGACCAACTTAATAGATTACTGGGACTGGATGATCAAAAGGAGGCTTCTATATTGATTGCAGCCCTTGATGTAGGCTCGATGAAAAACAATACTAGCCAAGAACAAGGACAATCAATTTACAAAAAGATTCTTGCTTCGCCTACTCCAAAAGTTTATCCCCTTTCGTTAGAAGAAATTGATTATCCTGAAATTTGGCAAGCTTACAACAGCTCTAAATTATTCGACAGCGCTCAGGTGTCCAAGTGGATTAGTCATAATAGGAATGGAGGGGTTGACGAACTAGATAAAAAAGATAATTCTAATCCTGGTACTTTGAAACAATATTCTTTGCCCAAGCCATATGTGGATAACAATGGCCCTGATATTGGAAACACCATCTTGAAAAGAGGCTCTACAAGACAATTTTCACGGCTACCTATCTCTTTTTTGACTTTATCTAATATTCTTTTGAATTCAACAAAAGGAATTCCGATGGATTACAAAAATGATTCAGATAGTTTTATTGATTTATATCTAGTAGTTAATTCAGTTGATGGGCTTGAAAAGGGTGGATATTTTTTTAATCCAAGGAATAATTCTATAGATTTGATAAAGTATAGACCCAGTCATAATATCTCCGGTCATCTTTGCTTAGATCAATCTCTTTTTGCAGATGCAAGTGTTGTGATATTTATGATGACTGATCTAAAACATGTACTTGCTATCTTGGGTAATAGGGGTTACAGAGCCGTACAAATGGAGGCAGGGATTACTGCAGGAAAAATTTATCTTTTATCTTATGCTAGTGGCTTGGGAGCATCAGGTTCCACTTTTTATGATAATGAAGTGACTGAATTTTTCTCTCCTCATTCTAAACAAAAAGAAACATTAATTGCTGTAGGAGTTGGATTTCCATCATACCAATCAAAATCGGGTAGCGTATTACCAGTAAGACTTACACGTGAACAAATGATAAATGCTTCTAGTACGGCCAGTTGATTAGGCCAAATTTATATCATCCGCCACTCTATATTTCGTTATGATCATATGATGCGTTTGTTGATTTGAACTCCAAATTCCATCGATTATTGTCTTTCAAAAATCAAAAAAGATTACTTTTCTCTTAATTTTAAAACGACCAAAAAGAGAGCCACTAGATTGTGAACGTCGGGTTGTGGTGATATCTATTTAAGTTTCTCAATAAGTATGAATAGATATGAGCGAACTTTCTAATAATAGTGAAATGAGAATGCAATAAGAATTCTGACCGATCGAAGCACTCATCTGATGATCATTTCAGAATGGTCTGAATTAATTTTAAGAATCATAGACAAATTGACCGGCAAGGATTTGCAAGTTACTTACTCTTTTGATAATTTGGAAATCGAGATCCCAAAAGCTTACGGCCCTGATGGTCGACAACTTGGGGGTGCAAAGTGGAAGGTAGATGGTAAGATAACTATCTCAACGGAATTAATTAACGACGAAAAAAATAGCGCCTAATATCTAATCTGATATGGACTAGTGTTACCCCATGGACGGTAGCTATATTTTTTTTCCATAGTAATAAACTCTTTTTCAATATCATGCCAACAATCCTGATCAGATTGGATTAGATGAAATGTTTGGAGCCTTTTATTACTAACTGCGAAAGACTAGAATTATGATGCCTTGTTTCACACTATATATTTGATAAGGTTTTTGAAATATTGGGTCTTTAAGCCTAAATACATTCTAATATTATTCTCGTTAAGAAACAAATGTAGTGTTATGGCTAAAAATGTGTTTATGTCGTTTCTATAAAAAACTGATTGTAGGAACTAATTTAGGTGATCAATTAGTTTTATCATTGAATGACAATATTATGCCGTAAGGTGTGTGCATTAATCATATCAAATCGATGGTGGATCGCATGGATGCATCATGCAACCTAATATGTCAAGAATTTTATGAAATTCCAAAAATGATTTAGAATCAATACAAGTATACTTACCACCAGGAATGTTTTTGAATAGCTCATAATGTAGAATTTAATCTACTCAGCAACAAATTTAAACAATAGGGAAAAATATTTGCTATAATAATGACTTTGCCTCCCAATGAAATACCCGCCAGTAAATCCAAATTATATCCTTATCCTAGTAATTTAAACCACATTGCCGTAAGTGTGACTAATATTGAAGAAGTAATAGTGTGGTACACAACAGTTTTAGGTTTTAATATTGTAAAGCCAACTTTCGAAGCCGTTGCAGACGACACTCACATAGGCAAGATTTTTCAAGATGTTTTTGGCAAGGAATTTAAGAAACTAAAGATTGCTCACTTAAGCTTTGGGAATCAAATTGGGTTCGAAGTTTTTGAATTCATTGAACCTAAAGAAGAGAAAAGGGAGGACAATTTTGAGTATTGGAAGACCGGTTTCTTTCATATTTGCATAACTGATATCAATATCGAAGAAACCACGAAAAGGATTATTGATAACGGTGGTAAGCAGAGAACTCAAATATGGGAGTTAACGAATGGAAAACCTTTCAAGGTAGTATCGTGCGAAGATCCGTTTGGAAACATAATCGATATTTATACTCATGGCTACGAATATCTTTGGAGATCTGAAAATTATCAAAAATGATATATCAAATACGTATCAAAAGAGCAATTACATTTTCAAGTTTGTTTTAACATATCAAGTCCATCACTAATCATTTCTTTAAGGTCAAAGTTATTGCATGAATTGTTGTTATCCTCTCCTGCCTCGCAGTTTGAGTCCTGTTTAGATACTTGAACCTGATTTCCTCCATCATAACTACTACTGCTAGCGCTTTCACTACCGTCATTACCACCATCATGTCTAGATATGCTTATGTTATTGCATGAATTGTTGTTATCCTCTCCTGCCTCGCAGTTTGGTCCTGTTTAGATACTTGAACCTGATTTCCTCCATCATTACCACCATCATGTCTAGATATGTATGTTATTGCATGAATTGTTTGTTATCCTCCTGCCTCGCAGTTTGAGTCATCTGTTTAGATACTTGAACTGATTTCCTCCATCATTACCACCATCATGTCTAGATATGCTTATGTTATTGCATTTATTGTTGTTATCCTCTCCTGCCTCGCAGTTTGAGTCCTGTTTATTATCTTGAGATTGATCAAAATCCTTTTTTCATATGCACTTTGTTCCGTTGATCCTAAGAAAAAGTAAGAAGTTACAGCTAGTAGTAAAATCGTTGATATCATTACAGACGTTTTTAAACGATGCTTAATCTGCAAACCTTACCCGTATATTTTTAAAGCAATAATATATAATATTACTATTTTTAAAGATTTGTATATAACTTATTTATATATCATAATAATACTAAATAATTCTATTATTATAATATCTTAATCGAGTTTTTACACATATAAGGAAAATGTTATCGAGTCTCTTATTTACCGTCCAGATTAGCAACCTTTTTTAGTTATCAAAGCCCAACCAATTTTTTTTTATGACATTTGTCAAATCCTATCTCAGTTTAGAATAATTGCTCTGACGTTGGTTATTGTTCCTCCTCAGTCTATTGCCTTGATTCTCACCTCCATACAACCCCTCTAACCTCCATACAACCCTCCTAACCCCTCCCTCCATACAACCCTCCTAACCTCCATACAACCCCTCCTAACCCCATACAACCTCTCCTAACCTCCATACCCCCCTCCTAACCTCCATACAACCCTCCTAACCTCCCCCTCCTAACCTCCATACAACCCCTCCTAACCTCCATACAACCCCTCCTAAACCTCTCCATACAACCCTCTCCCTAACCTCCAATCCTAACCTCCATACAACCCCTCTAATTCAAAACCTCCATACAACCCCTCCTAACCTCCATACAACCAATCCTTTCACTTCCAATCTTTATCTTCATCGCGATCTATCAACCGTTCATAAATTCTCTTGGGATCTTAAACATGAGATTTCTAGTTAAAGAAAGTAAGATTAATCTTGGTAGATCAGAAAAGAAATAGAGAAGGGAAATTGAAATACTACGTAGGTTGCAGCGGATGGAAGAGCCCAGAATGGGTCAAAATTTTATCTGTTGAATTGGATTCCATGCATTACCTTTCGTATTATTCTAAAATTTTCAATTTTATGCATCTTGATCTCGGCAAAGCTTGTTTCCTCCAGGCTCTGTTGCTCTAAAAAATGGGCGAATGAAACTTCGGATGATTTTCGATTCACCATAAAAATTCCATAAAATCTTATTAACCAAACCATGACATCAGGACAATCTGAATCGCTTGGAAGTTTTGGAAGATTTACAAGTGTTAAAAGAAAAAATTCTTGTAATCTTATTGTCACCACCTCCTCAAGTATCATTACAAAATACTGGACGTGCATGGTTAGAGTGAAATACTGCGTAATGTTACTTATCACGGTTTTTCTGTGGCTGTTGATTTTGGGATCCATAATACATGGTGCAAGAATTAACATAATATTTTAAGAAGACATAACTCATCTTTTTGCTTGGTCACATTCGGGATATCGACATTACTATCCAGCCGTTACTTCAATTTTCATTTTCCTTAATCTTGATAATACTTCAATCAATAATGACCGAGGCTATGAGATGGATCAATTTGATAAAGCAAAAGGAAAAGGAAACAGGTTATCCAAAATATTCCCATGATGTTATTGATTATTCAATTATTATATCGCAACCCGTCCGCGATTCATCTGATTCAAATTTGATATTTCCTAAACCCAAAGTGTTAATTCATCAAAAGATTCACAAAACCTTCCCCTACTACTCAAATCTGGCCGGGTAAAATTATCATGCACATTGACATGAATGCTTTTTTCCCAGCCTGTGAAGAACTGAGAGACTCTTCTCTTATAGGTAAAGGCCCATGCAGTAATAATGACTCCCGAAAGAAAAGCATTGATAACCAGAAGGAGCCGTTGCCTCTTGTTCATATGAAGCTCGAAAATTTGGCGTTCGATCTGCCATGTCTTTATCAAGAGCCAAGGAATTATGTCCTAACCTTATACTAAAACCTGTAGACAAAGACTACTACAATTCAGTCTCTCAACAGGTAATGAGACTATTGGAGGAATATGCTGATTCATTGGAACAAACTAGTATCGATGAAGCATATCTTGATTGCACTAAAAAAATTCTGCAGTATCCAAAACAGAATGTTTCGGGAGATGATCCAGTCGATCAGAAAAAATTGAAGAATACCCTTGAAAATTCTGAAAGGAAATACAACATCCAGGAAGGTTTTTCAATCCGGGAATTTGCATTAAATATTAAGGATTCTATCAGGGCACAGTGTAATGGACTAATCTGTTCAATTGGGGTTGCATCAAACAAGTCAGTTGCCAAGATTGCATCTGATTTTCAGAAACCAGATGGTCTCACTATCGTTTATCCTCAAGATACTCTAACGTTTTTGTCCACACTGGCAGTAGATAGAATATCTGGAATCGGAACAAAAACCACACGTACACTTAAAGACATGGGGATTGAGACCATAGGACAATTATCTAATTCGAATATCCAAAAACTGTCTGATAAATTTGGGAAAAGACAAGCATTGTGGATGTGGCAGATAGCAAATGGCAAAGAGAATGAGCCCGTTATACCTCGAGAAAACAACCTGTCCTTAAGTACGGAGGAGACTTTGTTAAAACCCCTAATTAGTAAAAAAGATATTCTAAATATTCTTGTTAATGATATGGCTGATGATATTTATGAACGTGTCAGAAGAAAAGGATACGAGTTTAAAACTGTTGGAATCAAGTTGGTTAGGACGAATTTTTCAATTGAAAGTCGAGAAATTACCTTTTCATCATATAAAAAGGATAAAGAAAGTATAATCTCTGTTATGGAGACATTATTGAACAGATTCAGTCTTGATGATGATGACAACAGCTCCGAAGAGATTAGCAAAGGAGGTATACATACTACTGGTAGCTTTGATGTAAATTCCATGTATGTAAGAAAACTTGGCATTAAAGTGTCCAACCTGTCAAAAATAGATAGAGATGGAAAAAATCCTCAAAAATCCATAATGGATTTCGTTTAATGTTTTTATTAGTATTTTAATCACATCTTGACTGTTCTGGGATTTTTGGGGAAACTCTAATTCGATAAACATCAGAAAATATCTTATTTTTTGCCTCATATGTTGATTGATATTGACATCCCATACACCCTTAAATTTATAAAAACAGCCTTCTAATTGTTATTAGCCAATATTTATGATTGCACCATCTTCTTTCAACCATAAGCATAAAATTATTTATGATAACAATGTTTTAGAATTTCAGATAATTCGGTCTCAAAGAAGAAGAAAAACTAACGAAATATTGATTGAATATGGTAATGTGTCAGTACGAACTTCAACATCATCATCCCTGAAAGACATCGAGTCTCTTGTAAGTAAAAAGGCAAAGTGGATATTTCAAAAAATCAAAGAACAAGACAATCCCGATGCATCAATTAACATACCTATTTATCAAAATAATTCTACTTTACCGTATCTTGGAAAGAACTATGGATTAAGGATTATTGGTCATAATTCGAATTTGTTGAATTTTACTAATGATGGGTTTGTTATTTACACAATTAAAAGGAATGTAAAGCGCATCTATGAACAATGGTTAACTGACGTGGCTTATCCAATTATTAGTCCAATAATTGTAAAGTATTCTAAACTTCTAAATGTGTCACCCAAGAAAATATTGCTAAAAAAATTGAAAAGTAGGTGGGGCAGTGCGACATACCGTAATGTCATAAATCTTAATATCCATCTTTTAAAGGCTCCTCTCGACGTAATTGAATATGTGGTATTACATGAACTAAGTCACCTTATTGAAAGAAATCATTCTAAGCGATTCTGGAAAATAGTATCAGACCATATGAGCGATTATAAAATCAAAATAAGATGGCTCAAAGTCAATGGTCCTTATATCGTATAAAGGCATTCTTTTATTATTAAATATTTCAGGTCTGAACCTTTTTTGACTTACATCTTATTATTATTGAAGATTAGATAATCGTACTCCTAACTGATTGTTATCTAATAAGTCGTGAGTCGTGAGATGTCAAACGCTAAATAAATAAAACAGATCCATCAATTAATTGTGTGTTTATGCTAAGGAATTGTATATTTCACACTTTTACAGTTTTCTTTGCACTATTGTTTGTTCTGTGGTATGTTGAAGTTGAGATAGAATCTGAACTTGCTAGTGGTCAAAATACGGGTCCAGATGCGAGTCTATTTAACTGTGCTTCATATGTTGGCAAGTTATATACACTAAACAAGTCCTTAGATTGTGATTTTCAGAACGGCATAGCAATAGATGCCAATAATACTGTTATTAATTTAAATAACTTTTCTATTTTAGGTTCAGGTTACTTGAACCCTTATACTGGCATTTTGATTTCAAATAAAGAAAATGTTACTTTAGCAGGAAATGGAACAGTTGGTCATTTCCAAATTGGAGTCTACATAAATAACTCCAAAAATGTTGATATATCTACAGTAAATTTCACAGGGAATGAAATTTCCATTTATGTTGAGAATTCTTCGGGAATTCTCATTGACAATAATCGGTTCTATACTAATACCGTCGGGATAAAGTTCTACACTATTGGTGATTCTGTGATTTCTAATAATGCGTTTGATTCTAACGATATTTCTTCTATTTCTTTATTTGATTCTCATGATAATTTAATAAAAGACAATCTTATATCCAGCAGCTTAAACGGAATATTTGTTGATACCAAAAGTACAAATACTTCCCTTAATTCCAATCATTTTACGAGAAGTTTTGGTGTAGACATCAACATAGGAAATGGAGGTAAATTTAACGAAATCGATAATTCAATTTCAAATAATACTTGCTCCATAAGTATACCTGAAGCATTGTGCAGATAACCAGCTACGATAATCCATATATACTAAATCGACGAGTGATTTAAAATTTTTATACCATTTGTGTATAGTAGGTTTCGACTGTATGAGTAATCAAGATGCCGAAAGGGATGAAATCAAAGACGAGACCCATGAACTACAAGATGATGAGAGTGATATAGAGGAAGAGGAGGAAGAGGAAGAGGAAAATGATATAGATTTTGAAGACGAAGATGAGGATAAATCTGAGGAGGAAAACAGTGACTCATCGCCCGATAATGACTAGCGAATGATAATTATCCGTTCTTTAGCTGTTGTTGAAAGTGCAAGTGCAACTGCAAGTGCAGGAGTAGGCGTAGGTGCGAGGGAAGGGAAACCGATCTAATTGATGAATTCATTTCTTTTATTCTTTTTTGAAATATGATCGGTAATATGATATCTGTTATACCAATATAAAGCACCAGACATAATTATAAAATCAGCAATGTAAAATAAATCCCAGGGTAAGGCAGATGCTGAACCGTTTAAGTAATCAATTGTATAGCCTGTATCTGCTACAGCATTTACCAATAACGATAACGAAGCAAGTACCCAAGGTACCGAATGTTGATAGTCCCTATATATATTGGTTAATATGATTATCGAGGGAACAATTAAACATAAATCTAAAATTGGGTATAGTATAGTAACTGCAAACTTTGACAATTCATCATTTATTTCTGCGACATCAATCTCCCCACTAATTAGGAAGGATTTTGGTAAAGGTAGGAAGTCACCAAAATTGACAATAACAGACCCTATGATAATTGCAGAAATAATTGTAATGGTTACAGACAAGTTTTTAATCCTTATTGTTCTGATAATGGATATCAAATGAAGAATAAGAAACAGATATCCACTGTACCATAGCATATCTAACACACTTATACGCTCAAATTCGTCTACATGTAAGACAAAATAAGAGTACAATATTCCCAAGTCTGCTGCAAACCACAATGCAATACCAATAGTTAAAAACAAGTAAGATTTTCCGTGACTACCAGAAATTCCATGTCTTACAACCGCGATAATGCCCAAACCAGTTGCGGTAGCGCCTGCTATATTAAGAATAATTATTGCAACAGTATGTTGAAAGTGTTCATCGGAAATTAATATTATAGATAAATCGACAACTATAATGCTCAAAACCATCAAAATTATTAGATACTTTAATGTTTTTTTATAACTTGATTCGTTTGCCAATTTATTTTACGTTAATGCCTTTCATAAATACCTTAATTAATGAACTATTTATCTATTATCTGTGTGATTTTTTTACCTAGTAATGATATGACTTGAATGATTTGGTCCATTAATGAGTTCTATATGCCTATATTTTAACAGAGTGGATTATTATGGTTAAAGCAAACAGAATTCATGATACTGAACAACCACGCATTGATTCAGGTAGATACCTCTTTCCTTTAATACCGGGAAAATAGTCCTGAAAAATTATCAAGACGTCGTAAGCGAACCTATCAGATATTTTATACTACATATTTTCTATTTTTTGTCTTTTTTATATATTTATAGAGAACCATGCTATTATAAATTGATATTTTTTAGCTAGTGCGGATAATTTTGGAATAGAAAGGGAAAGGGTGATGCAGCAATCAAATGGATAAATGAATTTGTCATAAAAAACAACAAATCGTTTAAATTTCTTACAAACAATCAAATACATACATTAAATTTTGGAGATTTTGATTTGGTGGAATGGAGTGGTGATTGGAGCATGGCCAGAAACGTCATAAAAAAATCAAATGCAAATTAAATATTAAAGTAATTGAGGCTGGATATCATAAAAAACATAATATCGTTGAGGCATTTTTTGGAATGAGTCAAAATTTTGTAAAGTCTATAGCAGTGGAAAATACGTTGGGACATTGATTCTTAAAAGAAAATCGGGTAATTGGATTGTCGATAAAGAGAAACGTGGATAGCTAATGATCCATCCTTATTTTCGTTATGTTTTCAGGTATTATTATTGATATTGTCAGGAAGATGTCCTTATCCCTTCATTTGTAATGTTTATGTCTTTATTATTTGCATCGACCTTATCATGCATTATCCACTTTTGGGTCGGGAGAATAATATAGTTTTGTGTAATTGTGAGTTTTAGATCATCAACGTAAAAAATTCCACTTACTAGAATTGTTTTTTTATCTAGTATTCTGGATTCAAAGACTATTTCGCCTTCTTTATCAACAATCAAAACATGTTCAAGATCTGATTTTTTCATTATCAGATCTGGAGAGCAATATTTACATACGTTCTCTTCTACTTCAATTATCTTTTTATTGTTGAGGTCGACTATACTAACCGATATAGAAGGATTATGTGAGTCTGATATTTGTTCTAATTTAAACAAAGATTTTTTGTTATACCTTATGCTTCTTGGACTATTTGATATAAAGTTATTACCAATTAATAATGTAAAAGTCATGTTATATGTGTGATCCAATTCGTATCTATTTTATTCTTCTCATTTGGAAATTGCATATACATTTAAAACTGTTCTAATATGCTCAAAGATTGTGTCACTAAAGAGCGATATTGCAATTGGTGTAATTGGAGTTGGCATGTTAGGTACTGGAATAATAGAACGATTAATAGAACTAGACACTAAAGTGAATGTTTACGGTAGGAATAAAGCCAAACTCACATATTTCCAGGACAAGGGCGCAAAAATATTTAGGGATGCCCGAACCTTGGCCGAAAAAAGCGATTTAATAATAACCTGTGTTACTAATTTTGAGTCTTTAAAAGAAATCCTGTTTCAAAATAATGGTGTAATGAAATGTAGTAACAAGGAATTAATCATTGCGGATTGTACAACCGTTAATTCTGATCAATCTTTGTACTGTTCAAATCTTGTAGGGGAGAGGAGAGGATTTACCTTCCTTAGCACTCCAGTGATGGGTGGCCCCAATGATGCAAAAAAGGGGGAACTTATTTCTCTTGTTTCAGGAAATGAAAACTCTTTTAAAGAAATCCGTCATATTTTAGAAAAAATTTCCAAACACGTATTTTATGTTGGCCAAATCAATGGAGTTTCTAATTCTATAAAATTGGCACTTAATCTAAATATAGGCATAATTACATTGTCCTTGTCTGAGGGATTAATTTTGGCTAAACATAGTGGAATAGATCCAAATCTTTATTTACAAATTCTTAATCTTACAAAGCTTAAAACTGGAATTAGTGAAAGGAAAGGTCAAATGATGATAAATAACGATTATTCGCCTTCTTTTTTCCTAAAAAACATGTTAAAAGATATCGATTTAATGATGGATGCATCGCAAGATTTACGTTTGTTCCTGCCAATGACATCCTTATCACAGCAGCTTTTTAGGGCAGCTAACAATAGTGATGATAGAAAAAATAAAGACTACTCAGTAATCTACCAGTTTTTAGAGGAGCTAAACTCCAAATGAAATTATATTGTAATATATGAATAGAGGTTGAATTAGGAACTATCCTCACCGAATCCTTGTATTCTCTTTTTTAGATTCATCAATATAGTGTTCAGGGTATTATACCTTTTGAAGCTGGGTAGCATCTCATTCGCTTCCATCTTCTTTCTTTGGATTGTCAGATTTTACGGGTGTAGAGGTACAAATATTGGAAAAGTGAGTAAAGGGGCTGATTTTTTTTGGATGTTGCAGTTGTAGCTGGGATGCTGGTTTATCTTCTGTTACTTGTTTTGTTAATTTTTGCTTCTAGCTTGATCAGACATTGACCCTATTTTGATTCATAATACACCTAGCAGTTCACACCAGGAATCAATTACAATCTAATACCGCAAAATAACATACCGAATCTTTCTATCCCTCTATACCTAGTTCTCTTTTATTTGACTTTGAGATGGTATGTTTAGTATTTTGGCTAGTCCAAGTTAAAGGTTCAAACCGATTGGTCCAATAAATCTAGTAGGCATTTGGATAAACAAAAAACAGTCTATAGGATACTAGGCCCAAACTCTTGTTTTTGTACCCTTGTCTGTAAATTCTCCACGAGTACTTGTTGCAGATTTGATGTATTGACATCAATATGACCTGTTCAATATTGATAAAATATATTAATAGTCATAGTACATGAAATTACGATCAAAAACTAACGGATAGTTTGCGAAAACCCTGGGATTTCTGGCAACTATTAGGAAAACTATATATCATTTAGTCACGCTATTATATTATATCTTTATGCGAAGTGTTGACAGTAGTGAAGATCCTTTTGTAAAAATTGCATCTCTAATAGGAGGGGAAGAATATCATCATGTTGCTAAAGCACTGTTAAAAACTGAAGATTCAACTGACGAAGAAATAGCTATTGCAACAGGTCTTCGAATAAATATTATTCGAAAAGTTCTATATGATCTTTTTGGAAAAGCTTTGATAACGGGTATCCGCGTTAAAGATGAGAAAAAGGGATGGTTTGTGTATCGATGGAGAGCAAAGAGAGACAATGTAGATAATTTTATAGACAATCAGAAAAAGAAAATATTGGAAAGATTGCAAAATAGACTTGAATATGAAGAATCATCCGAATTTTACCATTGCGGTAATTCTGCTTGCGATAGAATAAAATTTGACTATGCAATAGAGCTGTTCTTTAAATGTCCTAATTGTAAAGAACCATTGAATATGGTGGATAACAGTAAATTGAAAGATGCTTTAAGGTATAAGATAGAACAACTTAGTACCGATTCCGTAAAATGACAATTTCTTAATTTGTTTTGATACTTTTATAGTGTAGTATTATTTCACCATTACTTTTTTTTTGTATTCGTGACAACTTTATTTTTACACTTTCATTTACTGTCTTGTAACCTTCCCCACCCACTAGTGATATTGCCTTTTTCCCACCAATTATTAGTGGAGATATCGTGATTATCATCTCATCAAACAAGTTGTCTTTAATAATAGACCAGTTTATTTCACCTCCACCTTCAACTAAGACGTTTGATATTCCCTCCTTTTCTAGTTGATTAAATAATTTTTTCAAATCCACCTTTTCTCTATTGTCTTCTCCATTCTCCTCTCCGTCCTCTTTTGTTCCTTGGTCTAACACAATTATTTTGAGACCTCTTTCCTCCAATTTTTTCAAATTCTTAGATGGGGCTTTTGAGGTGACCACCAACCTGGTTTCAATTTGATTTGCTGTTTTTACAATTTTGGAATGCATGGGGATTCTAGCTTTGCTATCTATTATTATGCGAATAGGGTTTTTAGTACCCTTTTTATTCATACCATATCGTATTGTCAATAACGGATCGTCGTTAATAACCGTCGAAATACCTACCAAAATTACATCTGTTTCTCTTCTTAATCCATGAACACGTTTGAGATCCAAAACCGATGAAATTTTTGTATCGCCATTAACAGTTGCGATTTTGCCATCAATACTAGTAGCCGCATTTAGTATTATTTTCATTCGTAGCTGAAACCTTTATCTTATTGATGTTTTTTCCAATACAAAATTACCATCTATCATAACTGCTTTTAGTTGTCTCTCGGTGCATCTCTGTACAATTGACATGTGGGGATCATGAATTGGGTATAGATCCAAATCATATTTATCAATAAAAATCAAATCTGCTTGGAATCCCCTTTCAATACTTCCTATATTTAAGTTAAAAATTTTACCACCGTTTACTGTAGCCATTTTTAGTACCTTCTTTGCATCTAGAAATCTAGTATTCTTTTCAACAGCTCTTTGACTCTTTATGAGAAAATCCATTTCTCTAAACATATCTGGGGAATTAAGCATAACATTATCCGTTCCGATACCTAGTTCAAAATTATATTCTAACATTTTTCTTATTGGTGCAAAACCTGTGCCAAGCACTCCATTGGCTCTGGGACAAATGACTATTTTCTTTTTGTTCTGATGTAATAATTGCAGGTCTGAGCTGGATGGATTGGTAACATGAATGTATATGTCAGGATTTAGCGTATTAACGGTTCTCTCAATTTCAGTCTTTTTGTACTTTTTTACAGATTCCATTACTGCTGTTTCGGCCTCCGCAGCATGTATCGCCACCACTGGCTCCTTCCTATGACTATTCAATTCGGTTTTTTCTCGTTCTTCTTCTCGTTCTTGTTGATATTTTAAAATTATTTTATTATACAATCTTAACATTTCATCAGAATGTTCGTTTGCACCACTAATGCCAAAGCCATCACATCTCTCAATTATTTTACTACCTTGATAAATAATATCATTTTCTTCTATCTGGTTCGACTTCTCTATTATTTGACTCTTTGCCACTGTATCTTTACCATCTTTTAGAGATCTGGTGGAAGTATTTTCATCCTTATAATTTGCATTAAAATCAATCCTTCCTAGTACGATCTTCCTTATAGGTATATTTTCTACAGCCTTTTGTATCAGGCTTAGACCTTCTAGTCCTCCTTCTCTGAAATCCACAAAGGTAGTTATTCCCTTGTGCAGCATGGACATAGCTGCATTTCTAATCATTTGCATCAACTGAGAACTTGGAGTTTTTTCGAGTATTGTCTTTTTAATACCATACTGCGGATGGATTCTTTGATTTAAATCCGAACTAGCTGAGATGTCTTTTCCTATGGAGTCTCCTATATGAACATGCGAATTTATTAATCCTGGTAGAAGGATAAAGCCTTCTGCATCAATAATGTTTATTTTGTTATTTTTATTGACTGAATTGCTTGTTGCAGTGTCTTTTTTTTCTAGCCTTTTTTTGGAAGTGAATACATCTTCAATTGTTCCATGTTCGTTAACTAGTATAGATCCATTCTGAACTATTTGTAGTTCCTTACCAAACAAAAGGTCGGCATTTTTAATTAATGATTTTTTCAATTCGATTCAAAAACATTTATTATTTTTCCGCTTTTTCTGTAGGCTCTTATTGAATCCAGCGATTTGGTTGCTTTTTCTGCAGCTCTTCTTGCGTTAACGCCATCTCCGATACCGCAATTAAGCTTAATTCCAGTCGAACTTGTTAAAAAATTAACTATTTCTGTTACTTTTTTTATTTGAATATTGTCTTTTGCAACAATCATGAAATTATCGCCACCCAAAAAGAAAGTTAAACTTTCTTCTTTGAGGAATGAATTTGATATTGCTAGATATAAACTCACCATTAAATTTGTGATTTCATAAGTTGAAAGATTTTTTGCTATTGAGGTAGAACCATTGACGTCTATGTGTAATATTTTCACGTCATTTTGACTACTATGATTTTCTAATTCATTAGTTTGTTGACCTTCATTTACATTGCAATCTTCTTGTATACAATAAATATTTGGAAAAATCATGTTTTTTGTATCCCTTTTTATGTCATGTATTGCCTTGTCAGCTTCTAGTGGAGTTTTTCCAGTTCCTATCGTCATTGATATCTTTATGCCTTCATTTTTTTTCGAAAGCCTCTCATGGATTTCTTTATGATCACGTAAGCTTATTTGATTTGTCACTGCAATAAACTCGTCAAATCGGTTAGAAAATACTAATCCGTTTTTAGCAGAAAAACAATCTTGCAAATCTGCATACATTTTTGACTGTAGAATCTGTAATGCATATTCTCTGTCACTGCCTAGGGTTAGGGTCCATGCACCATAACCCTCTAATTTTATTACTGTTAATTGACAAACCAACCTAATCTACTATTTTTATATCGTTGTTTTTCATTTTATTATTTCTTATTTTTCTTAGTCTCTTTGCCATCTCAATGGCAGTATAAACTGCATGATGAGATGTGGGAATTATTCTTGCTTCAGCTTGCTCAAATGTCATATCTGGTCCAGGGATTCCCAAGGATATTGGCTTGTTATATTTTAATGAAAGTTCGCAAAGTAACTTGGCTGTGCTGTTTGCTATTACTCTGTCATGACTGGTATCGCCTTTTATTATTGCCCCCAGGGTCACAACCGCGTCAACGTCCTTTTTTTTAAGAATCTCTTGTACCAAAATGGGCATATCAAATACTCCGGGAACAAAACAAACGTAGGTTATTTTTGATGAAAATTCCTTTGCATATTTCTTTGCCTCACTCAGCATGGCAAGGGTTATTTCACTATTAAATTCTGAAACGACAATCCCGATTCTTATTTTCATCTTTGTTTTTCGAACGATTGCGCATATGTTATCAAATCTTTTGCCTCGATGATTACTAGATTGTTTTCCTTTGCATATTCGACTGCGTCTTTATATGATAGGGCTTTGTAACTATGGGGATCTAACATCTCACAAATAGTTGTGACGTTCGTCATATTGGCAATTTTTGTAAGAAAGATTGACATCTCTGTGTGTCCTTTTCTTTCATTAAGTAATCCTTTCGAAGAAATTAGTATAGGTACGTGTCCTGGTGTCCTAAAGTTGCTTCGAAACTTTTCAATCGTGGCTTTCTGATCTTTCTGATAATCGCTCAAATCATCACAAATACTTGCTAGCGATGAAATGGTTAGGGCCCTGTCTCGATCAGTTATCCCAGTGTAAGTGTTAATGTGGTTTAGCGTAATAGAAAAAGACGGTCTGTCACCATATGGTGAGCTGTTACTATTAATAGAAGAAATGGTTTGATTAGTGGGTCCAAAAATATTTAGTACATCATAAATAAACGGTAACCCCAATTTTGTGGCTATTTCCTTTGATATTGCAGTGCAGATCAACCCACCAGCATCCTTTCTCATCGTAGCAATATGTTTCGGAGATATGTTATTAGAAGATACAACCATGTCAACTTCATCTTCACGACCATCATCATCATGAATCAAAACGAAATTTCCATTCTTTAACGAAGTTATGGCTTCAGATATCCTTGTCAATTATATTTTTTTATACTTTAATGTTAATATATCTTACTATTTTTCTTGTTGTTACCAGAAAATTGGTAGATATTGGATATATATCTTGACAAAATGTCTACTTCTATGTTAACCGCATCCCCTGTCTTTTTAATTCCCAGTGTTGTGTTCTCCAAAGTATGAGGGATCAGTGCTATTTCAATTATACTCTTTCTAACGGTTACGACTGTAAGACTTATTCCGTCTATTGCTATAGAGCCCTTTTGTGCAATAAGAGGCAATAAATCTTTGTTTAATATTTCTATCTTAATTCTACTTCCAAAGCTCCCTCTTTCTAATTTTTTGATTATGCCTATGCCATCGATGTGCCCTAGAACAAAGTGTCCTTCCAATTTACCTCCAATGCTTAGGCTCCTTTCAACATTTACTTTGTCTCCTATCTTTAAATCAACAAAATTAGTCCTATTGATGGTTTCATCGATGACTTGAAAGGTGGCTTTGGAATGATTTAACTTTGAAACAGTCAGACATACTCCATTTATTGACACACTATCTCCAATTTTGATATCTTTTGATTCTGGTAAAGCGAGGGTAATTTCAGTGTGGTGATTTGCTTTAATTTCGTTCTTTTTAGTCTTTTTACTTTTGTTTATTTTGATGTTTTCAATTTCACCTAAATATTCTGTAATTCCGGTAAACACACTTGATAATAAACTAAAATATAATTTGAAGATTGTTGAGATTCATCATCAGAGCTCTGATGATCTTGATTTATTACTTTTTACATCGAGTCTAAAATTCTTTTAGCCTGTTTGTAATGTACCGCGTCTATCATCTTTCCTTCTAACTTTACTGCACCTGTGTTATTGGTTTTCGCACTGTCTAAGGCTTGTACTACTTTCTTTGCCCATTCAATATCCTGGGTTGAAGCACTAAATGCATTGTGTACATGCTCAATTTGGGATGGATGAATGATGCATTTTCCATTATAACCCATCTTTTTACCTAGATCAAGATCTTTTATCAAGCCTTCATGATCATGAATGTCTTGCCAGATGGAATCAATAGAGTCTATGCCTGCAGCTCTGGCATCTACAGGTACTTTTGCCCGACCATACATGAAACTAGTAATGGTTTCTATATCCTGATTATCAATTTTCATGTCGTGTAAGAAATCAAAAATGCCAAATACCAAAGTGGTAATTCTTTGATCCGATTTAGCTATATTATATGCGTTAACTACTCCTAACGAAGATTCAATTGAAGGAATTATTTTAATGATCCCACTTTGAATGTTTTTTGCGTTCTCTTCTCTTTCAATTATTCCTGAAATTTCTGCTATTTGTTTGTCATCATCGACCTTTGGAATTACAATTGCATCTATTCCTGGGGTAATTACTTTTTTCAAATCCGTAACCATCTGATCTGATGTCGGCGAATTGATTCTTACCGCCAGGATTCGCTCCTTATTAACATCATCAATCTTGTTAATCGTTTGAATTGCGCTTCTTACACTTTCTCTTGCAGTTTCTTTTTCTTCTTGAGGTACAGAATCTTCTAAATCATAACATATTATGTCCGAATTTATTGTTCTAGACTTTTCTAAAAATCTCTGATTATTTCCAGGGATAAAGATTAGACTTCTTGATCTACCCACAATTACCAGTATTTACAACTGGATATAAAAAAATTAAAGTTTTTGGGGAGTGGTTAAGATCTTTCCTATTTGTTCGGCCCCGGCCATCATTACATGACCTTCTACCATATTTGAGAAAGGCAAAGTAGTAGCAATAAGGGGCTTTATTTTATTCTTGCTTGTCCAGTAAATGACTTGCTCTAATTCTGCTTTTGTCCCTTGAGTGGAACCAAGCAAGTTGGTACCTTTGAAGAATAAGTATCTCAAATCTAAGGTGGAATCATAGCCAGTTGTAGCTCCTGTAGCAACCAGTGTGCCTCCCATTTTTAACAGGCTGACTTCTTGAGGAAATACGTTTTTTCCAATGTGCTCAAACACCACATCTACACCTTCCTTCTTGGTAATTTCTCTTACTTTTTTGTACCAATCAGGCTCTCTATGATTTACAACGTTGTCTGCGCCAAGTTCCAAACATTTATCCATTTTTTGTTGATTTCCTGCTGTAGCAATGACATTACAATTATACAACTTTGCGATTTGAATACCCATCATGCCTACACCACTTGTTCCTCCCATGATCAATACCGTTTGACCTGGAATTATTCTTGCTCGTCCTACAAGCATATGCCAAGCTGTCATTCCTACCATTGAGAGGGCAGCAGCGTCCTCAAAGGATACATTTTCTGGTATTTTTGCCACATTTACCTCAGGTAGGTGGGTATATTGAGCAAAACCTCCCCACAGTGGACCCGTTTGAAATCCCCATATGTTTCTGTCTTTGCAATCATACTCTTTTCCTGCTGTACATTGCTCACATATTCTACAACTCATATTAGAATGAGATACGACTCTGTCGCCAACCTTGAACTTTGATACATCCGCTCCTATCTCAACTACTGTTCCTGCAACATCACTTCCTGATATGTGAGGAAGTGGTGTTTTAACCGGATCTCCCCATATTGCCCATAAATCGTTATAATTATATGATGCCGACTCAACTTTTATCAAAACTTCATTTGCTTTTATTTTTGGTACGTCGATGTCTTCAATTTTTACTACTTTAGTAGGATCTTGGTTATATTCTCTAAATACAGCTGCCTTCATGGGGAGAAGATATTTTAAATGCTTAATATAGTTAACTCAAAACCAGAGGTTACTAAATAATAACCTTTAAAACCTAAACAAAATATAGAATTTATTACAATTCTTACGTTATCTTCTATTGATTTTGAAATCCCTTTTTGGTTGTTGAATTGTAGAAAGTATTTGTTTTAATTCATCGTCTGTTATTGCTCGGTTTAATCTTCCAGTAGTAGCTGCATTTAATAGGTAATTTTCAACAGCTGAAGCAAGTTCTGGCTTGACCATCTTCACATTCATAAGTCTTTGTCTTGCCTCAACATCCAATAACATAGATAGGGCTTTTTGCTTCATTGCCTCAGCTTCAGCCTGTTGCCTTCTAATTTCATCGTCAGAAGGCTGATGAGATTGTGGGGGGGGCCCAGACATGCCAGATCCTCTATGCGTATCTTTCTAAATCTTTATTAAGTTTAGATATCTCTTTGAAAATTTCAGTGGCTAGTCTGTCAACTCTTTTCATACCTTCGCTTGATATTGATCTGCCTTTTTTCTTTTTTTCTACATATCCTGAAGCTTCTAATTGTTGCAAGGCATTTCTAATGATTGCGCCACCAGCATCTTTATGGTGATCCAAATTATATCCGATTCTTTTTCTTCCTCCATAATAACTTTTTAAATCCGATATTCCTATTGGGCCATGTAAGTACACCTTTCTTACTAAAGATGCACATCTAGTATACCACCAGTCTCTGTTTTGGGGAATTTTTTCTGCATGAGTGCCGGTTTTTACATAACTGGCCCATTCTGGTGGATTTATTTTCTTATCTTTTTTAAGTTGATCTGATAATTTTGATATCAAGTCATCTGCTGGAACATCAAAAACCTGTGCCATTTAATATTACAAATTTCTTTCATTAATTTTCCCTTATAATCCTTATTCTTTATCTTGTTGGTTGTATGCCCAAAAAAATAACAGAATATTAGGTTTGGTTGGGTTTTTCAATAATTTTTCTGTAAGTGTGGCCACATAGTTTACAGGTTATTCTTAAAGCCTTTGTATTCGATCTACCTGTCCTAATAGTTGAATCCCTACCTGGAATGATAAACTTTTTACAATGCTTACAAAAAAGAAGCTTATATTCAAAAGGTATTTTTAGTTTATACTTTAGGATAATTTTTTTAGCAATTACAATATGGTGATCAGAGAATTCATCTCTTGAATATAGTGCTCTATCAATCAAAATCTTTACTCTTTGCATTGCTATTTGTTTTAATGCACTCTTCTTCATGACATACCTTTTTGTGATTGACTTGCTCTTTGTTGCATTATATATCTTTAAATAATGATTATTTCCCCTTAAATCCGTATCATTTGTTAAATTTGATTATAGCAGATACTTCTCTTGAAATTATACCTATCAATGTTTTCAAACATCAATCTCTTAAAAAAATCCGTAATAGTGGGAAAAAGCCAGAAGAAATCTTGTTAGACAGGTCTCTCCACCATTTTGCTATGATGTCTGCTAAATTGGATGAGGATTATAAGAGGGGCAGACCTGATATTCTTCACATTGCATTGCTTAATGCATTAGCTACGCCTCTATACATACAAAACCATCTTAGGGTGTTTATTCATACGGTTGATAACAACGTTATTTTAGTAGGGAATAATGTGAGATTTCCCAAGTCTTATTTTCGATTCGAGGGTCTGATGTTAAATCTATTTAGAGATAAGAAAATAGTTTCGGAAGACGGGCAATTGTTATTAGAACTTCGACCTAATACTAATTTTGGAGATCTACTAAAGGTGTTTGTAAAGCCTGAAATAGTTTTGGGTTTTTCAACAACTGGTACTTTTAAGAGCCTTGAATCGATAGGTGCTGATCTGGCCTCATATTCAAATGGATGTGTTGTTATAGGAGGCTTCCCAAAGGGACATTTTTCAAAAAACATTGAATCCTATTTTGACAAAAAGTTATCCGTCTCAGACATGGGATTAGAATCCCAGATAGTTGTCTCTAGATTATTATATGAATTTGAAAAAAATATTCTAGTCTAAAAAAATTTTATGGGCTTATCTAGCCCTTCTGGCCATTGATGCGATTGCATAAACTAGACCTATCCCCAAACCGACTGCTAACGGTACCCAAACTCCAAAAGCTTCAGGGTTTATCACAACTTGTAAGAACTGCAACATTGAGGGTTATAGATCATGGATGTATATAAGGTTTGTATGCCCTGTCATTTGTTCTCAATACGGCATTGTTGAACAGGAAACAATCGATATATTATGCATTTAACTTGATAATCTTTTTAGTATAATTCCGCAATCATGGATTCTAATTAGCTATTTATATTTACTTTAAATTACCCTATCGAACTGATTTTATATATGAAGATGCAGAAAGAGCTGCGCAAATTTTGTCCAAAATGTAAAACTCATACTACTCAAGCTGTTTCTACTTATAAAAAGGGTAAAGATAGAAAAGGCGCTCAGGGTGCCAAGCGTCACGCAGAAGATAATAAAGGCTATGGTGGTCAAAAATTCCCTGAATTAAAAAGGACTGCAAAGACTACCAAAAAAGTAACCCTGAGATATACTTGCAAAACTTGTCAAAGAAAGACGATGAAACAAGGGATGCGAATTAGGAAATTGGAGATCCAAGCTTAGTTGGAGTGAATGATTGTGAAAAAACATAACATTATGATCCCAAAACCTCGTAGTCACTTTGTAAAAGTTGAATGTGATTCATGCAAAAATATTAAAGTCCTGTATACTTTCAGTACAAAACCTATCTCATGTCCCTCTTGTAATGCTGAACTATTGGTAAATACCGGCGGCCAGGCTGAAATACTGGGCAATATTTTGGAAACCTTGGACTAACCTTGCCTGGTGATATGGCAACAAACTTACAATCTAATAAATTTTTCTGCTTTTTTCAAGTCGTCAACCGTGTTTATGTTATAAACTAATTCCTGCTTATTCATTATCATTGGTACTTCTGTGATTTGGTCTATTTGCTCTAATGCTGTAATAGTATGAAAATCTAATACCGAAATCCCAGTGTAACAATAATCAACTTTACTAATTTCTGTTACGAAAGGTGAGGGAATGAAATTATTTTGAACAAACATTTTCTTGTCTACCACTATTGCGATACTGGGACTACTCTGATACAAATCTGTGATTTCGTCTATGGTTTTAGATGATATCAATGGAAGATCTATAGGTAAAAACAAAATTTTCTTATTAACAAAATCTTGAATTCTATTTTTTTCTCTGTTTTCCTTATCTTTGAAGAATTGTATTACTACTAGGTAATCATTTGAAAATCCGCTACCAGTTGTCTCTATCAGTGTTATATCATTACTGTATCTATTTTTTAGGAGCTCTTTGGTTTTTTCTGTATTCTTACTCACTGCAGCATATATCTTGAATTTCTTTTTTGAATTCTGTACTGCCTTTATCATACGTTCTATCAGTGATCTATTCTTTAATTCTAAGAGGGGTTTTTCTACTTTGACTGTTGGATCTGTATTTATTCTACTTCCTTTTCCTCCACACATTAGAACGCAACTAATCATTTCTCTCTTTTTGTCAATTTGATTTTGTTGATTTAACAACTAATAAAATTTGCTCCATAATCATGGTACTCTTTCCTTGAATTCCCGGTTAATTTTATTATTCATACTATCTTGATATTTTTTAGATATCTAATAAATCCATCCATTTATCACATTTTTAATTCGCTAAATTTCCACTTCATACATATCCTTATTCGATGGATTGTAGTCGATCTGATTATTACTGTCTACATATGCTTCCATCTAATAGATTTAATAAAATAAATATTGGCTAAAGTTTCCTTCTCTTATTTTATTTATAGAATGGCCCGTATTTTGCCATGCAAAAAAATCAAATTTTCATGACAGAGATAAGAGCGAACACAGTCTTACTAGCTCGTTTGTTGCGCCCATTACATCTCCTGTAATTCCTCCAAAGTTCTTTTTTGAAATATAAATGACTATAAAGGCACAAATAATTCCTACAATAAATATCTGCAATCCAATCACACTCATATTTGAAATCAAAACTATCAAAACTATCAAAACTATAGTAATTATTGTTGCTATTGCCATTTTCTTTTTTGATTTCATATTTTTTGTAAACAGTGAACTATATCCATCCCAAGCTGATTCACAATAATGCGATTGCAATACCATAGAATATTTCGACATGATTTCGGAGAGAATTATTGCAACCATTAATCTATCCAAACTTGTGATTGAAGAAATTGCTATTACCATTCCAATAACATACCCTGAAATCGCTACGGTTCCAGCTGCTCCAATTCTTGGGTCATGCATTACGTTGTATTTCTTTTCTTTGTTTCCTCTTACCATAATACCATCGGCAAAATCTGCGAGGGCGTCGGTATGATGGATGCCTGTTAAGACTATTATAAAAATTGTTACTATGAATGCCGATACAAATTGATTAAATAAATAAAGGGAAATTAATATCACCGGAATAGTTAAAAGTCCTATTAATAGTCCCATAAAAGGGAACAGGAACATTTTTTTTGAAATATCATCTAAGCTGTCACTCTTACCAAATCTTCCTATCGGTATTATTGTTAAAAATGATATGATTTCTAGAATGCTCTTAAATACCAAATAATATTGTCCACCAATCAAAATAGTTCAAAATCATGATAATGGGAATTAAAAAACTGAATATGAATATCAGTGTCGCTATCTTGGTTATTCTTATTGATGTTTTGCATTTTTGGATGGTAAGTTGTTCTTTCATATCTCCTAATTTATAATGATCAATCTTCTCTAACTGAATATTTAATCCTCCAGCCATAATTGACATAGGTACACCCGCATTGAAACTTTCGGTATTTTGGTAATCTCTTTTACATATTTTTATGGCATTTTTCCAATCTTGCCCAGAAACTATCATGGAGACAATCAAAAAAACCGGTGATAATCGTGCAGGTATGGCATTTATGATGGTATCAAGTTTAGCTGACATCCATCCCACTTTATTAAAGTAGTCATCCTTGTAACCGATCATCGAATCTAATGTGTTTATGGTTCTATACATCATAGAACCTGGAACGCTTAAGAGACCATAATAGAATAGGGGCGAGAGTATACCATCGATAAAGCTTTCTGCTACACATTCGATACAAGCTGATAGAATTCGAGCCTCTGATAGATTTGTTGTGTCTCTGCTGACAATTTTTGATAAATTTTTGCGGGCTTTATCCAAATTATTTCTGTCCAATTCCACCAAGATCTCCTTGATATGATGGTCCATAGCTCTTATCGAAAATGTTGTTTTTAACAATGCTGCCGACACTATGACAAAAAAAATGGTACCCAACAAAAAAAGTGATTGCATGCTAACATAATAAACTACCAAGGTAACCATGGCTGTTAATCCTAATGCTAATATCGATCCCATTACCCTTTCAAAATTGTCTTTATCTTTCTCTTTCCTATATCTGGAAGCATTCTTTATCATTTTAGTAAAGAAGTCTATAATTCTACCAATCATTACAACAGGGTGTATCCTATTTGGTGGTTCGCCTAAGATGATGTCTATTAAAATCGCAACAAATAAGATTGATATGATTTCTGTTACGATTTCAAGGGGCATGGCTTTGATTCTTTATCCAATTATTTTTTTTAGGATGTGATCCATGTTGATTGATGATTCTACTTTTTCTGCAAACCTACTAATCTCTCTGTCTAAGTCTGACTGGTCTGTCGCCTCTTGATGATTGTTTGTCTCGTCGTTTTTCTTGATTGAACGTGGATATGTTCTCTTGTTTATCATTTCCTTCTGATCTTGTCTTATTTTATTGTCATTGCTATCTCTGTCAAGGGAGTCCTCTTTAGGTATATTGTGTTCTATTTTAGGAATGATACCTAAAAATGGTCTTGATATTTTTGTCTCGATCTTTTTTATTGCGGGGAATAATATTGTATTGTCTCCACGAAATTTGTTAATTATGATGCCTTTTACTAATCGTTGATGCGATGGATTTAACAACATCATTGTTCCTAAAATGCTAGCAAAACATCCTCCACGTTCAATATCTGAAACTAAGATTACTGGTGCATTTACTTTTTTTGCAAAAATCATGTTGGCAATGTCGTATTTTTGTATATTTATTTCAGCAGGTGAGCCTGCTCCTTCCAATATTATTATTTCGTATTTCCTTCTTAATTCTTCAAATGCGGCTAAAGCTATTCTCAAACCTTTATCGAGAACAAAATCTGAATAGTAATCTTTAGCTTCCATTACCGACAAGAATTCACCGTTTGCATATATTCTGCTCTTGCTGTTACCGATTGGCTTTAATAATATTGGATTCATGTTAGAGTCAGGAATCGCTCTACTTGCCAGAGCTTGAATCGCTTGAGCATTTGATATCACTTTATCCGTGTTTTCTATTTTATATGTATATGAGGACATGTTTTGGGACTTGAAGGGAGCTACTTTGAATCCCTTGTTGGTCAAAATTCTGCACAGTGCAGTAACAAGCATGCTTTTGCCAGCTCCCGATGACGTCCCCTGAATCATTAACAGCCTTGATTTCAAAATACTTCCTCCAACGAATCTAAAAGGACATTATTCTCTTTTGGAGTTTTGATGGCTACTCTAATAAATTTGTCATTCATACTTCTAAAACTCTTGCAATCTCTCACGAGGATTCTGTTCTTTATTAATAATTTGTTGGTTAGGTCTGTGGATGTTGTCTCATTTAGTATCTCACTCAAGTAAAAATTGACATCACTTGAGATTGCCCTTATTTTTGTTTTTTTAATCAATTTGAAAACTCTTTTTTTCAGAAATGTTGTTTCTCCTAGCGGCTTTAATGTGAGATTTGTCTTTTAGTGTTCTATGGCTGCAATCTGGGCTAACCCATTTACATTCCAGCCAATCAAGTTGTTATTTAATTTTGTATATTTTTTTTGGTTGATAGCGCATAGCCCACTCTCAAACCTGCTAGGCCGAATGTTTTTGTAAGCGATCTTAAGATCACCAAATTATTGGAATCTCTTATTTGATTAATAAAATAGTTGTTGTCTTTTTCCTTTTTGGTATCGGTAAATTCGATGAAGGATTCATCTAGAAGGATGGGAATCTTTTTATCAATCTTTTCAAGTATTTCTAATGTTTCTTTTCTGAAAAATTTTCCTGTAGGATTATTTGGATTACATAAGAATACTGATCCTATTTCATTGTCCGGATTATTTGTTAGCTTTACAATGGAATCTGAATCAATTTGAAAGTTATTGTCAAGAGGGGGTACAAAAACTAATTTTGATTTCCTGCGTTTTGCAGCAAGCTCATATTCACAAAAGGTGGGTGTTGGAATCAGTGTTTTTTTTCGGGTAAAGGCAGCGGCGAAATAATGTATTAATTCTGTGGCGCCATTTCCCGTTATTAAATTCTCATTTGCATCAAGATCGATTTCACTATCGATATATTCTATTATCTTTTTTTTTAACTCGGTGCATTTTGGATCTGGATAAGAATAGGCGAGTTTGATGTTGGCTCTTAATTTTTCAGAAACTTCCTTAGAAATTCCAAGAGGATTTATGTTTGAACTAAAATCTATTCTTATATTCTCTTGATTATTTACAGAGTAGATTCCACCATGAGCACAATGTTGTAAAGTCGTTTCAAACAGATGATTTCTTATCTTTTTATTTGGTATGAAAAGTTCTTTTCACCTATTGTATAATAGTTTTAGTTTTTTTACGTTTTAAAAAGGATTATTAATTGTTTTATTTCTAACCATTTCAATATGTTAAAAGTAGCGTTAATCGGTTCAACTGGCGCTGTTGGTCAGGAATTTGTAGTTGCACTTGACAAACATCCTTGGTTTAATTTAACTCATATTGTCTCTTCTGAAAGATCAGCTGGCAAAAAATATGTGGACGCAATCAGAGATCCTCAGTCAGGTATACTAAAGTGGCATAATAGAGAACAAATCCCGGAATACGTTAGAGACAAGACTATATCTAAGCTTGACGACATAAATCCAAAGGATTTTGATTTGATTTTTACTGCACTGGAGTCTGATGACGCACAAATAATCGAACCAAAGTTAGCAGCTCATGTTCCTGTTATTAGTACAGCTGCTGCTTTCAGGTATGAAAGCGATGTTCCAATTTTGATACCTGGAATCAATGATGACCATACTGATCTTTTAAAAAAGCAGCAGCAGGAGCGTCAATGGAAAGGCTTTATCGCTCCGATGCCCAATTGCACTACTACAGGACTCGCTATTACTCTAAAACCTTTAATCGATAGCTTTGGAGTAAAAAGTGTCTTTATGACCTCAATGCAAGCATTGTCTGGTGCAGGTAGGTCTCCCGGTGTTATTGCTTTGGATATACTAGACAATGTCATTCCATACATTCCTAAAGAGGAAGAAAAAGTACAAATAGAAACCAAAAAAATATTGGGCAAATATGATAATGAATCTAAAGAAATCTCTGTTAATGATGTAAAGGTCAGTTGTACCTGTACTAGGGTACCAGTGTCTGACGGTCATACCGAAGTGGTTTTTGTAGAGACAATTGAGAATACAGACCCATCGTCAGTTAAAAAGAAAATGATGGAATTTTCTGACAATGTATCAATAAAGAGTCTTCCTACTGCTCCCCGAGAGTACATTGTAGTTAATGATGATCCTACAAGACCTCAGCCGCGAGTAGACCGAGAAATCAACGATGGTATGACCACAGTGGTAGGTAGATTGCGAAAGGATTCGGTGTTTGACAATGGAATAAAGTATGTTTTATTGACTCACAATGAAAAAATGGGTTCAGCAAAGGGAGCAGTATTACTGGCAGAGTTGTTCAAAACAAAAAAAATTATATAAATTTTTTTAAAAATAAACAAACTTTATAACAAAAACAAAAATTATACATTTATTAACCACGAAAAAATAGTATATTTTGAAATTTATGGGAAGAATTGACGATCTTGATCTCAAAATATTAAGCGAGTTGTCAAAAGATGCAAGCATATCGGTTCCCAGGCTTTCAAAAAAAATCAATATCAATTCCTCTGTGGTTTATAGCAGAATCAAGCGACTGGTCAAGAGAGGTTTGATTAAGAAATTTACAATTGTAATAAATGATGAAGCCTTAGGTTTTAACGTTAAAGCATTAACTGGAATTACCATGGATTCTAAATTAAGGGATAATGTGCTTGGAGAGCTTTTCAAGATTCCCGAGGTCAGAGAAGTTGCCGAAGTTACCGGAAGATTTGATGTGCTGGTAACCATGACTGCTCGTTCTCTAGATGAAATGCATCAAATCATATCTGAAAAAGTGGGAAGGATCGAAGGGGTACAGAAAACTGAAACATTTATCGAGATGAGAAAGACTTCACGAGAAATAATATCAAATTCTGTACCTAAGTAAAAAAATTCTCTCAAGATATAAATAACTATTTTATTTATAATATGGTGGTAGGTTAGTAGACTATTTGGTTTTAGAGATGAAGACAGTTGGTAACCAAGTTAAAAATTATTACGAGCTTACAAAACCAAAAATTTGGTATCTACTTGTTTTCACAGCTATAGGTGCTGCGGTATCAGCAACCTGGTTATTTGATGTTCAGGTCAGTTGGATGACTTGGGCTTTATTGTTCTTTGCAATAGCTGCAGGCTCTGCAGCTGCGGATACACTTACAGGATATAACGATAGAGACATTGACGCGATAATGGAAAGAACAAAAGGTCGTCCGATTCCCTCGGGAAGAATTTCCCCACGTAATGCTTTAGTTTTTGGGCTCATTTTAGCAGGGGTTTCTCTAGTTTGTTCTTGGTTCATAAACATATGGGCATTTGGATTAATGGCATTTGGCTTGTTTGATAACATCATAGTATACAGTAAATGGCTAAAACGTACCAGTCAATCTAATATTATATTGGGTGGATTTTCTGGTGGTGCACCAGCATTGATCGGCTATATAGCAATAACATTTCAACATGTGGAAATAGGTATTGCAATGGCCGGCCTTGTCTTTTTCTGGATTCCTACGCATATCTGGAGTTTAGCATTACACGTAAAAGAGGATTACAAAAAGGCCAATGTTCCGATGCTTCCTGTTGTATCAAGCGAGTCTAAATCTGTGAGAATAATAGCACTAACAACTTTGATGATGGTTGTATTTAGTGTACTGCCATTTTTCTTTAATCTATTTGGCTTGATATATCTTTTGACTGCTACCGTATTTGGTATTGTGATGATAATATTGTCTGTGTGGTTATTGCTAAAACCAAGTGAAAAAACTTCTTGGTTGGTATTTAAGTTTAGTAGTCCATATTTGGCAGCATTATTTATTGCTTTTATGGTGGATGCTTTCTTTCACTAGATCGCATTCTTGTCTTTTTTTTCAACTCGTGACAGATCAAGTCTGGATTTCTGTTTGCTCACCTTTTTTGAAATTCATCTAGTCTTCTCACCTTCAAGTCGAACTTTTCTTTGAATTTAGGAATATTGATTATGAACCTTTCATGCTTTCCCTCTCCTATCTGTTCTAAATTGTCTTCTGTAGATACTTTGAACTGAACTCTTCTTCCATCCACTCTTATGATTTCGGCTTTTAGAATTATCTCCGCCCCTACAGGAGTTGCTGCAGTATGATTAATGTCTACAACGGTACCTACCGAATCCCATTCTGAATCAATTTTTAGAAATTGTTCTTTTAATAATAGTCTACAGGTTTCTTCCATTTCTGAGATCATTGAAGGTGTCGAGAAAACATTTTCACCTTCCCAAAGGAAACTGGTAGTCTGATTGTGGTTCACCTTGATTCTCCTTTCATTTTTGGTTCCTAATTTGATTCCAAAATCCATAAGGATTATTCTGTTTGCTTTGATAAATTATTTGTTGGTCTTGATTGCACCTTTTTTGGTATTTTATTTGTGAAACCTATAAAAGGGGCTTATCGAAAAATTGTACCATTCTATTAAGGTGATATGAGAACATGGCTTCAATTCAACAAACAGCTGGTGGTATGCCAGTATTAATATTAAAAGAAGGAACTAAAGAAAATAAAGGCAGAGAGGCACAAAAAAATAACATTTCTGCAGCAAAGTTAGTAGCGGAAATTGTAAGATCTAGTTTAGGACCACGTGGCATGGATAAAATGTTAGTGGATTCTTTGGGTGATGTCACTATTACCAATGACGGTGCAACTATTTTGAAAGAGATAGATGTTCAACATCCTGCAGCTAAAATAATGGTAGAGGTTGCAAAATCTGTCGATAACGAAGTCGGAGATGGGACTACCTCCTCTGTAATTTTTACGGGAGCGCTTTTAGAAAAAGCAGAACAATTGATAGGCAAAGATGTTCATCCATCTGCAATTGTAGATGGATATACTGCAGCTTCTGAGCAAGCATTAGTCATCCTAAATAAAATAGGAGTAAAAGTCAATGTCAATGATAAGGATCTTCTTATTAAAATTGCTAAAACCAGTATGGAATCTAAATTGGTATCTGATGATAGTCCCATATTGAGTGAAATTGTGGTAAGTGCTGCCAAACAAGTTGCAGAAAAAAATACCTCAGGCGACGGTTTACGAGTGGATTTAGACAATATCAAGGTTGAGAAGAAAGCAGGAGGTTCGATACGTGATACATCATTCATCCAAGGAATTGTTTTAGATAAGGAAATAGTTCATGCTGGGATGCCAAAGAGAGTTGACAACGCAAAGATTGCTCTCATAAATTCTGCTCTTGAAATCGAAAAAACAGAAATGAGCGCAGAAATTAGAATCAGTGAACCCCAGCAAATGCAAATGTTCTTAGAAGAAGAAAATAGGATGCTCAAGGATATGGTTGACAAGATAAAATCAGTTGGGGCTAACGTCGTATTATGTCAAAAGGGAATTGATGATATTGCACAACATTATTTGGCCAAGGCAAATGTGCTGGCAGTAAGACGAGTAAAAGAAAGCGATATGTTCAAACTTTCAAAGGCTACAGGTGCAAGACTAGTAAACAATCTAGATGACTTGAGTGAAGGTGATTTGGGTATTGCTAATTTAGTTGAAGAAAGAAAAGTTGAAACTGACAAATGGGTGTTCATAGAAGGATGCAAGAATCCAAAAGCAGTAACTATTCTCGTACGTGGTGGATCACAAAGAGTAGTTGATGAAGCTGATAGATCTTTACACGATGCATTGATGGTTATGAAGGATGTGTTGGAAAAACCATCCATAGTTGCAGGCGGTGGTTCACCTGAAGCATACATAGCCAATGAGTTAAGACAATGGTCTAGCAGTCTTGAAGGTCGATCACAATTAGCCGCACAGAAGTTTGCTGAGGCATTAGAAGTAATACCTTTGACCCTCGCAGAGAATGCTGGTATGGATCCTATTGATACCATGGCTGATTTGAAGGCAAAACAATCAAAGGGATCCAAATGGATTGGTATCAATGTAAAGACCACGACTGTTTCAGATATTTATAAGAATAATATACTCGAACCAACCGCAATTAAAGAACAAATCATAAAGTCAGCTACTGAAACCGCTTGTATGCTATTGAGAATTGATGACGTAATTGCAGCCACAAAGTCCCGAATGCCCGCAGGTCCACCTGGTGGCATGGGCGGCATGGGCGGCATGGGCGGCATGGGCGGCATGGGCGGCATGGGCGGCATGGGCGGCATGGACATGGACTAATCCATCCATCCAATTGTATTACAAAAAAGATTAATTATTTTTTGAACCTGTCAGCCGTTTTATTTTATTTATTTTTCAAGCTTTTCTGATACCATTATATTCATCAAAATTCAAAATTCATACCGTGAACCCTTGGACTTTTATACCATCTTCTCCTATCGTCATTTCTATTATACCATTTCCTTGTTCTCTCTCATCATCGTTTTACCATTTGTCTTGTTCTTGTTCTTGTTCTTGTTCATCAAAATCTTTAGAAAGAGTTTTTTCTTCAACCGATAATGGTTCTTTTCTACGCCCCAACCATAATCAAAACCCTCATAAAGAAAATATAAAACCGCCTGACATAATGGTTAAAACAGAAAATAGTAAGACTATGACCAATCAGATTTTTCGTAATTCCCATACTCATAATATTCTTAAAAATCTGCTTCTCAAACTTTTAGATATTAGGGAGGATAGGAATCATCAACCGCAGGTTACTATTTTGCCCGATTTTTTTGTAGATCGAATTATCGATGTATCAGACTATTCTCTTTTTATAAATGATATCCAAAAAAAGATTGTTGCAAGAGGTGGAAGTATGCGAGGTTATTCTAGTTTAGATATTAAAGGTGGTAACGCAGTTAATATGGCATATAGTCTAGCAAAACTCGATATTCATGTAGAGCTATTTACCTTAGCAGATGAAATTGGTTCTGCTATCTTACAATCTGTTTTTTTGCCCTTTAAAACAAATGTGAATCTTCATATCATAAAAGGAAAACATGGATTATCAACAGTATTTGAATTTTCAAATTCGGCCACTTCATCCTCCTCCTCCACTTCATCCTCCACCCCCTCCACTTCATCCTCCACCCCCTCCACTTCATCCTCCACCCCCTCCACTTCATCCTCCACCACCTCCACCACCTCCACCACCTCCACTTCCTCCTCCCCGTCAAACGTGATGGTAAGTGATGTAGGAGATAACGACAATTTTGGTCCAGAACTTATTGAATCACAAGAGGTGGATATGATTTTACAATCGTCAGATGCTGTTATAATGACTAATTGGGCGTCAAATCTAAGAGGAACAGACTTATTGGACTATGTCTTTACAAATTCCCCTAGATCAGTTCATTTTCTGGATCCTGCTGATATTGAGAGGAGATGTTTTGAATTCATTAATGTACTTAAAAGTCGTTCCAATTTAGTAGACTTTCTAAGTATTAATGAAAATGAATATAACCTGATAACTAAGGCATTAGAGAGCATAATTGGTCGGAAAAATAGTAATCTTTTAGTCTTTGATAGTAACTCATATCCTGATAATGTTATTGCCTTTTGCGAATCAACAAAGTTGCTTTCTAATTTTATTAATTTAACAGTATGTGTACATACGACTAGGGGATCTGCAATATCTGATGGTCATGAATCGTTATTTGTAGATTCGATTGTTCCACCCCAAATTGATATTGTAAGTGGAGCAGGAGATTCATGGGATGCGGGGTTCATTTTTGGACACTTGTATGGATTCACGACTATAGAGAAAATTTGTTTTGCAAATTTATTATCCTCACTCCATGTGGGAAATCAATTTGGTGACAACCCTTCTTTATCTGAAATTATTGATTATATCAAATCTAGTTATTTTTAAATATATTATTATTGCCTAGAGCAAAATAATAGAGAAATATTGCTGTAATGGTTTTACAGTCTATTATTGTTCCATCATAACAATATTTTATCGCATCATTTAATTTAACAACAAAGCTAGTAATGTTTTCATCCTCATCCATTTTTTTTGGGCTGTCCAGTTTAGACATATTTTCTGCAACGAAAAAATGCATTAATTCGGTATCATAACTTGGTGCCAGAAAACACCGAGTAAGTGGTTTTAGCTCCCCTAGATATCCTGTTTCTTCTGCTAACTCCCTTTTTGCTGCTTCATAGGGTATTTCATTATTTTCAATCTTGCCTGCAGGTATTTCAATTAGAGATTTGTCTACAGCATGTCTGAATTGCTTAATTAGCAAGATCTCTTTTTTATTAATGATAGGTATTATTCCGACAGAAGGACTATGCTCAACAACCTCCTTTCTAAAGATTTTTCCATTGTAGTTGAATGTATCTATTCTTAATCTTACCGGACCTTCATGGACCACATTTTTGCTTATGATGCTATACCCTTCTTTCGACATTCTCATTAAGAGTAATTTTTGACCAATATTTACTAATTGTGTCTTTATGGTGTTGTTGGTCACCACATGTTGCTTTCCTTCTTTTCCCGTCTTTCTTCCCATCAAATGCTAATTATCATGGAGGGTTGCGTTGTGCGTGATTTGCTGAGAAACAAAAAAATTAATCTCCGATAGAATTTCAATTATTAAACAGGTTATGAATTATGAATGATCAAACTGCTAAAAGAAATTTAGATTTAGATATTGATAAGCAAACTGTTATGACTCTGGGCTCACATTGCTCGTTACAGGTATTAAAAGGAGCAAAAGATGAGGGACTTAATACCTTGTTAGTATGTGAAGAAAAGCGATTTGACATGTACAAACGGTTCAAATTTATTGACAATATTGTATCGATCAAAAATTTTAAAGAAATCATAAATAAGAATTTCCAAGACGAACTAATTGAAAAGTATAGTCCAATTCTGATCCCTCACGGAACCTTGATTTCTACATTAAATATGGATGAACTGGAGAGTATTACGATACCTATTTTTGGTAATAAATGGATCCTCAGATGGGAATCAGACAGGATGCTAAAACAGCAATTAATGGATGAATCGAAGTTGCCATCACCGACTCAAATACCCTCCAAGAATGAAATCGATGGTTTGTGTATAGTGAAATTGCATGGAGCAGCTGGAGGAAAAGGATATTTCCTGGTTACTGATAAAAAAGGATTCGAAGAACAAGCACAAAAACTCATAAAATCACGAGTAATAAAATCCGAGGAAAATCTGTTTATACAAAAATTTGCTAACGGAGTACCCGTTTATTTACAATACTTTTATTCACCTATCACCAATGAGCTTGAATTATTGGGAATAGACAGGCGTTATGAAACTGATATAGATGCGATAGGGCGTATCCCATCAAAGTTTCAGATATCTTCTAACATTGAGCCGTCTTATACTGTTGTAGGAAATATACCAATCGTACTAAGAGAGTCTTTGCTTCCTGAGGTTTACTCTATGGGTGAACGATTTGTTGAATCATCAAAAAGATTAGTCCCCCCAGGCATGCCTGGACCATTTTGCATTGAAGGTGTTTATGATAATAATGCTAATTTTATAGCATTTGAATTTTCAGCACGCATTGTAGCTGGAACAAACCTGTACGTTTCGGGTTCACCCTATTCAGATTTGTTGTTTGAGACTCCAATGAGTATGGGCAGGAGAATCTCCTTAGAAATAAAAAGGGCTATTGAATCATCTAAAATGGGTTTAATTACGACTTGATCTTTTCAAGAATATGATCTGATGGGTGCTAGAAAAGAAAATGCCTGCATACTATCAAATCACCGGTAGCCATATTAAATCAAATTAATTTTGTTGATAATATGAAATCTTTTCTCTTGTCTATTTCAACCAACAAATCCATTCCCTCTTTAGTTATGACATAATATTTTGAAATCTTTAATACATAATTTTTCATCCTTTCTAGGTGATAATAGATGGATCCTGTGGATAGACCTGTGATGGTTCTGATTTCAGAAAAGCATGCGGATCCATTCTTCTTTACTATGGCTCTCAATATTTTGATCCTGGTTCTTTTTGCTCGAAGCTGTGTATCACCCATTGACTCTATCATATAATCCTGTTTTTTTTTATTTCTTGTGGTGTTGTTTATTATAACTTAATTATATAAGAATCGATTGACCATTCTCTTTTCATGAGTGTTAGCTAATATTCTACTGGTTTGACGAGTAAAATTTAGTCCCTCTAGCGATGACGGTATGCATCCTTAACTATCCTTATTTTGATTTCTTTTAGGGCGAGAGTAATTGCTATTGTTAGGGTAGTCCTGGTTCTTTCGTATTACATTTTTCCCCTTCTCTGAAGGTATAATTTTCATTTTTTCATCCAAAAAACTCTTGTCAAACTGGTTCCCTTCAAATATCCTATCTAGAAAAATTGCTAAGGCAGCAATTTCTGAGTGAGGTTGACTCCCAATTGCAATATTATGATCAGCAAGAAAATAAACCTCTTTTGGAACCTTTTCTGCTCCTATCACGACTAATATTCTTTGATCTAATCCTTTGATCTCTTTTATTTTTTGATTTATAGGTGCTCCATACATTGTAAGATGAACGACTGTACCACCATTTTCTTTCCATGTTTTGAGTAACTTTTTCCAATTATCAATAATTTCGAGTCTAAATTCATTTTCTCCTCCCCATCTCTTATTGATTTTATCTAGTGTTTTCTTTATTTCATCATCCACATCGGTCATGTAGATTACTTCGCTTCCCATCGCCCTTGATACCAACACAGCGTGAGTAGTAGTTCTATCATCTCTTACAAGTCTGTGTCCTATTCTAAGTACTGCTACAGATAGTGGCATAGTTCTTAGTTATCTCTCCGCCATGACCCTGCTATCATCTTTTCAATCCTGATGGACAACTAAAATCGAATAAAAAGATTACAACTTTTGTTGGTCTAACAACCTTTCTATTCTTCTACGTTCTCTTCATTGGGGTTTATGAATAGCGTTATTCCCAAAAATCGTTCAAGTTTCTTTGCCAAAATCTCATCAGGCCTTATAGAACCTGTTTCAATTTTCTTTATGAGGGTCACTTTCTCGTTAATTTTTTGTCCAAGTTGTTCGTGTGTTAGCCCCTTTTTACTCCTGGCATTTCTTATTAAGGATGGAAATTCTGGATCAAGAATCAATTCATCAACCCAGTTGATTTTCTTTAAGGGGGGTGGTTTAATTTTTGGAGCTGGTCTTATTTTTCTGGCATACAGATTTTTTGAACCTTGCTGTGGTCCAGATGCAGGTTTGGGGGATAAATATCCTACAGGATTTGTCACTTTTGGTGAACCTAGGTTCTTTGAAACAGTATTGGATTCTACTGGCTTGCCTCTTTTTGAACAAGACAAACAGA
>JARFXS010000114.1 GCA_029194465.1 Candidatus Nitrosocosmicus sp. | reverse complement strand
CATCTTCATTTTTTTGGCCAAAAAATGAGAAAGGCAGTATTGTAAGGAGGATGTAATTCTTTAATGAAAGGACAAAAGGATTTGACCATTGCTTTCGCGGTAGTAAAGAAAACTAGAAACCAAAACATGTCAATAACTGGCTCAACCTATTCATGAAAATACTTAACGAGCGGCATTAAAGACCTAAGTTAACAGCGTTCTAACGCAATACAAATAAAATATCATTCAGAAAGTTCTTCCCAAAATTTCAACACGATGTTTATTTTACTATATGTTGGTATACGTAATTTTTGTACTTTTAAAAGTAATTTTTCTTTTCTTTCAACGTACAATTTCAGCCCTTTCGTGTAACCAAATAGGGATATTGTCTGCCAACAAATAGTATTCTGGATCCAACTCATTGATTAATGATTCAACTGGATCATTTCTAAAAGATTTCAATTTACAAAATTTGATTTGCGATAGAATAGTTCTGATTCCACTGTAAAAACTTTGTCCTATATAGCTAACAAAATCATTATAACCAGGTCCTTGTTTTATGAGAAGCTCTTTTAAAAATTTTCTGTCTATCTTGAATTGTCTGGCATGTTCATATAAGTAGCTGTTGCACAATGCTTCTTCCAAACAATCAACAGTATTAAATTCCTCAGAATATATCTTCGCGTAGTATTCCGTATAAAGATAGGGTTTGTTCATTAGTAGTTCCATAGTGCTCGCGCCGTATTCTATAATATAATGGAATAACCCATGAACAATGAAATAAAAAAAAGCAGATGTTACCGAGTCGATAATTTTACCGGTCAGACCAGGAAATGTTGTAAAAAACAGTGATGACATACCCATCCAACTATCTCTTCGTATATGTATCCCCCACTTTTCTCTTGGTAAATAGTGGTATGGTTGATACCAACAACAAAAATCTCTTTCAAATCCAGTCTTAGTAGCATCAGAATATTCGAAAGCTCTAGGGTCTTTAGCAATGGATCTGATAAAATCAGATTTTAATACAAAGTTGTATTTTAAAAATTATTATCTCTAAAATTCTCGTAGTGTGAATAATGCCATTCCGGGGTAATCAACGCAGAAACTGGATTTATCAGAGTTTCACCATCATTTGAATCCTCTTTCGAACTTTGTTTATACATAATATCAATAGCATCGATGATATCCTTAGAAACATTTCCTTTATTCATTTTCTCCCCAACCTTATAATAATACTATTTGATATCATGATTAAATAAAACTAGCAGGTCAAACAAAAAAAAGAGAAATATTCTTTTCAAAATATTCAGGTCAGTTGCTCAACTTGGCGCACTCAGAGATTGCTAGGACCGTATTGACTTTTCATGAAATCTTTGTCTTGTTCTGACAGATCAAATATATTCTCTCCAAAGGACATTCGATCTGTAGTCCATTCAGAGGGGATGAAATATGTCATGATGGAATTGGGATCAAGTGAAGTATATTGTGTAATGTTTTTACTATACCTTGCAAACATATTGCGATCTATTGTAGTTTTATCCCAATTATTAGGAGGGCCACCCAGGTCTTCATAAACTAACTCTTTGTCCCATTTAATACCACCTGAAGGGTTTTGATGTTCATGGATGAGCCCCAATGCATGTCCAAACTCATGTTTAACCACTCTTGAATATTCTTTATCAGGCGTATTTTCGTCCAACCATCCAAAGTTCATTGTTGCCTCACCTGCTGGGACTGTGTTGGCATCTATTCCAATGGTCGACCAGGATCCTGCTCCTTGCTGAAAAGATATTTGAATATCAGCATCCTTATTTTCTATGAATTGGAATTTTAGATTTACATACGATGTCCATTCCAATGCCACCTTTTTGACCTTCTCTTGTACATAGGGATTTCCCTCCAGAAAAGTAATTGTCAATGGCCTGTTATTTGGCCATTTCTTTTGAAAGACTATTGCAGCCCTCAAAGGTTCTTCTAATCCCCTAAAAACTGCATGAGTTTCCATATTGGTAATATATTGAGGTGGAGGCTGTCCTATAATTTTATCAATACATATTTTGCGTGATTTTTCCATTCATTTACCTATATATACAATACTTTATTAATTTTTCCATTATCTATTACCTGTATGGTTAATAGTATATTTGAATTAGGATTGATTATTGATTTTGTGTATTGCTTAAAAGTATACGATATAAGTGAAATAATAACATTAATTCATGCTTGGGATCAAGATATTCCTAAAAAGGACAGTATTTCATGTACAAAAAAATGTTACTGTGTTGGTTGGATAGTCGACTAAAGTAAATTATCTTTTGGGAAAATGGAATTTTTTTGCTATTAAATCAAAATAGTATCTACAAAGATATCTTGGTATATACGAAACTTGTGGCTATAATAACATATCTACATTGAAAGAATAAAGAACTATCAACGAAAACCCGTCATAACCAATGAAAAAGGGAAGGTGTAGGAAGGTTCAATAGTAATGGATAATGCAACATTTTACAAATTATATGTCCTAGGATTGTTTACAACAAATAAGAATTTTAGATAGAATTGTATTTTTGATAAACAGGGAATCAACTAAGAATAAAAATGTAAAATATTTTGACAAATTATATTAAAAAAAGTGCATTAATTAAATAAATAATTGAAAAATGGTAATAGCTAGCTATTTGCTATTATTTACTTAGATCCCAACTTTATAGATAAATTTGGAGGAGCAAATAATTCAAAAGCTAACCATGAAGGGTCTCCATCTTCTTTACACTTTATCCTGGCATTTTTTACTGCTTCATCAATTGGGACTTGCCCTGTAGTTAATTGATTATACAGCTCTTCTACAAAATTTTTGGCTGTTATATCTCTTACAGACCAAAGTGTACCAATGAAACTACTGACCCCGGAGTCTAAAAATCGAGTAGCCCAGCTTTGGACACCGGTTAAGGAAACTCCTTGCATACCAGTTTGACAGGCGTTAAGACTACCATTGGGTTTTCCTTCCCAAATGATGCTACAATCATATATTTTCAACGTAGCAGTATATACTATACCACAATTCTGAAAAAGTACGAACATTTTCTTTATATATTCCGCCGGTTAAATAATAAATCAAATCCACATTTCTTAGCTTCCATTACGTCTTCATAAGTAGAATCCACGGAAACATCAATCCCTCAATAATTTCAAGTTGTTCTATATATTTTTTCCTCTATTGCTGCTTTAGTAGAATTAGTATCTTCTGGAACAATGGCTTTACGTTGCCAATTTCTTCTTTATGTTATAATTTTTGTTAGAAATCCATCGTGATATTGCAAATTTCTCAGACAAGAATAAATCTTCCTCTATTTTGCCATCATTCAATCTACGGTATGGTTTGATAATTTCCCATGGTATCCATGGTTCGGTAGAAACAATCTGAACAGTTTTAATTGAATCTTTGATTTTCCAGTATAAATCCTTCAGCCTGTCTGGAAATAGCTCATCATATAGCAATAATCCTTTTGATTTAACTTTGTCGTCAACGATATTTGCAGGCAAGTTACTATTTTCAATATCCTTAAAGATATCCCTAAATTTACTTTCCGGATTGAAAGGAAAAATAAGGGGCCCCAGATCTGTCCACGGAGTATCTTTAGAATAAAACAATATTTTATATTCAAAATTAGGATTAGTTTTTACTTCTTGTATGACAATTGTTACATCTGATCCTAATAGTTTATTTGACAAAAGTGTTCCTTTAAATGAATTGATTCTTGTTGATTGTTCTGGATCGGATTCAATATTTCCCGACTCAACAAATGTATTTACTTCAATACTACCTATGCAGAAGCCATCTTGAAAGAAATTTAAAGTTATCGATTGCAGACCTTCCTGTTTAGATTTAACCAAGAACAGGAAGGGCCCAATATCTTTGTTTTCAATAGGAACTTCTATGTCTCTAAATGTAATCCCATCAATAACCTCAAATGCATTACTATTAATAATAACCATTATGGACACCTTATCTGTTTTTCCTGTTTTATCAATATTTATCATCAATGGAGATGTTCCTACAGGTGTAAGAGGTTTGTCCACTTTAATCCACCTGCAATGGGGTTATGCTTTCTAATCGACTTTTTCAAAATGTGGCAAAAGGATATCATATCATAGTAGATTTAAATGGTTCAGAAGGTAGGTGGAACTAGGCTTGTAGGTGCAGTTTCACTAGTCAAATTTTCAGTGGGCTCTAAGAGAAACTACGAAAAACTTCTTTGGTTTGAACTCGGTCAATTTCTGGTATCACATATAGCTTCCTACATACTCTTTAGTTTCATCTTCAATCAGGAAAGCTAAGATTGTAAACTTAATTTCTTTGGCTTTAATGGAGCGATTAACTCCATCAATTACATCAACAGATTTTCCTATTATTGGTTTTGAAGGATCATATTCAAATTTTAATCCTCCTTGAAGAAGTAAAGAATATTTTGAATTAAGTTTATTGTTTAAATTAACTGAATCTTCTTCTACTATCGATTATTTTTACTACAATTATAAAGTCTTTTTCGATGGCGGGAACGTCATTTAAATTTATTGAAACTTTATTTTGTTCAAATCGACTAAACCATTTAATGCCTTATTAGAAGTGTTTCATGCATTACAAAGACTTTATCTATAGGGATACAGTTAGTGAGATCTGCGGATAATTGTCAACTGCAGAAATAATAGACTGTGTTAGAAAAGCATATCTATATGTATTAGGGTTATTACCATCGATTCGAGTAACTATAACGTATTTCGGGTTTGTTACACGAATATTTTCTAGTAACTGTTCCAATGAAAGAGTGTGTCTGACATTTATGAAATTATTTGTAAATAAATAGGATTGTGTAAGAGTTACCACTTGTATCACACTTGACCAGTGAGTTTATTGATGTCAGCCATTATCATTCTAGTCCGCAATATTTAAGTGAACAAATCCTTTGCTTGAGATCCATCTATAAATGAGGGTTGCATCTTATCTTGAGTAATCTTGGTTGTGACTTCACCCTGCTGCGCGGCTTTAAGTCCATAAGCTTCACTAACAGGCTCAAGGATGAATCTTTTGTTTACATCATCATAAGTTAATTTATACAATTCAACTCCAAACGCCAGTTTCTTCTCTCCTGTAAACTTTATTTCGCCCTTCTTAGAATTATCTACGGTAACGCCTCCAGACGCATTTGCAATAGTGGATACATCAGCTCCTACATCAACAGCATTGTGAGAATCATCTTCAGCAATAATGCTTATGGAATTACTGCGTCCTATACCTGAAACTATATAATAGGAACGGTCGAGTGTATACATGTTTGCACCGCGTATCAAATGTATGTTTTAACGCGTTACCAAGGTAAAGGATCAACTCTGTCCCGAGTTGCGGCGCAAATATTGAAATTTTAAATTTTTTAACATGTCGTATTTCCCTTTTATCTTCTTATATCCCCAAGTTTCCCCTCCACCTAATGTATTTAGAAAGTTCTCAAGAAATTCAATCCTACATTTGCCGAAACATTACCAAGATATCGTTCCTGATATATCGGTCATTGTCTCATTGATAGGATCGGCATTTTGAAAGAGGTGGAACCAAAAGTTGAATATATTACCGGAGATGATAACTGACGGATTCATCATCATTTTCTTGGAGTATGCAGATCTCCAAGATTATCTTCGTGGTAGGCAGTAGATTGAATTTGGTATTGAATATTATGGCTAGGGGTCTCGTTGTATTTCATAAAAACTAAATCCCATGAGGTAGGTAAAGTATACTACTTTATAAGAGTATCGATTAGATAAAGTAATTTCATACTTAGATACTTGGACTTGGTTAATAATGGAGATCGGGCTAATGCGATGCCAGTGTCAATTAATTGGTAAATTATAATAGGTTCTAATCGAACTAAGTTTTCAAACATCTAAATGCTCAAAATTAGTTTTAAATAGCAAGAAGGAATGTAACTGGACCTGGAACATAGGCTCTATTTGGTTTTTGTAAATGTGAGGTAATTCAGAAATAAATTCATTAATTTGTAGATTGAACTAGATGGTTTGTGAACAAGCATATGGATTAAATGAGTCATGTTTTCATGTCAGATTAAGAAACGAACAGAATTTGACCATAACCTGATATTTGATATTGACATCAGGTATAACAAAATCAATTTATCTGAAACTGTCTAGATATATAAAATCGGATGACATCCCCACCTCCAATATCGCCATTGAATCTGTGGTTAGGGATTTCTTATTTTCAATAAACATAGCAAATTTAGAAAGGCCCCATAAAATGTTCGAAGCATCAGTCCATTGCACAGATAGGTTTTCTTAGTTAAAATGATAAAAGGCCTATGGCTAAAATCGCACTTCCTTCCTTTGGAGAATTGGTTTTGGTCAGAATCCAATACTTTGTCAACAACAATTTCACTTGATAATTCTTTTTCTTCATTATCGTTAAGTTTAGAGTCTCCAAATGTATTATTTCTTTCATCTATGATTGTTAGGTCTTTTGTAAAGGAATCATAAAATATTTTTTGCTTTATCCCTACAAAAGCCCCCTTTCTTTGTATATATAAATATCAAGTCAGGTGAATATTTATTGTATGAGTTACCTTCATTCATGTTTCCTTGTCCAAAACATATTTTAGAAGGATTTTGTTAAATGTATGCAATATTTAGAAATTGGAAAAAATCTTTGAAATTAATTCCTTTACATTTCTTATTACATTAGCTAAGATAAAAGGATAGTACGCATCAAAATGCTACTCGATAATCATAGATAATCATCCCTGCTTAATACTAACATCTTATTGACTCCATTGCGAAATTCGTATTTTACTTTTTCGATTCTAAATGAGATCTTTCTTTTCATATGTTTATTTATACTCTCCATCAAAGTTTCAAAATACTCTGGAATTTTCGCATCTGGTTTTTGAACTGGAAAAATTCGGACTTCTTTGGAGGAAACTCGCAGCATTTCTAGAATTGAATCATGATGAAAATCATAATCAAACATGTTATGATAGTAAAAAAGGAAATTAGAGCTAAGCACTAGATCAAAACTTTTATCATCAAACGGTAAACTCGGTAGTATGGCTTTTACATATCTTTTATCTTTGTTAACTTGACTATTTACCTCTTCTCTTGTTGCGTAATCGGAAATGAATTTCTTTAATGACGAAGTCCTAGTCTTTCGAAGATCTTCAATGGTTGAATACATATTCCAGTTATAAAAGTCGGGAACCCGA